>JBCCHH010000060.1:0-7618 GCA_039028855.1 Pseudomonadota bacterium
AGGCCAGCAACGGCATCGCCACGATCAAGCCCAAACCGGCAGTTACAAAACCCAGCGCGGTAAAACATACAATCAACATTACCCAAACCAGCATGGCCTTTTTGTTGCGTAACACCGCATTGATGCTGGTTACGCAGGCGGTCACCATATCGACATTGCGATCGACAATCATCGGCCGCTAAAACGCCGATGCCGCAAAGGTCACAAACGCAAAGATCGAACCGACCGCGCTGCCGACGGCGAAGAACTTCAGCATGCTCAACCAGCCATGCTCAAACTCTGGCGGGAAAAAGACGTGCACCATGGCACCGGCACGCACCCAGACCAGAAAAATCACCAGCAGAATTAGTGCGAACGTAAGCGCGTCGCGCAGCGCAAACTTCATTCGATGGAAGGAACGCACAAAGGACGGTGCTTCATTGCGCTGCAGTTGACGCGAAATCGAGTACAAGCCGGTTGCCAAAAGCGGTGCGATAAATACAAAGCCCGACAGCATCGCTACAACCAACACGTAACGACCCAGATACCAGGCCAACACAGAAACACTAAGGCTGATCAAAAAAATGAGGCCGCCATACAGCAGGCTGATCGTAAAACTTTGTCGATAATCGCGCCAGCCGCTTGCGACCCAGGCCAATGGCGCTCGAGCCGAAAGCAACCGACAGGGTGCGGCAAATGCTTTTGCTTCAGATGGCTTGGCCGGCTCAGTCATCGCGCATAGGCAGAAATCAGTCGAGATACGCCGCGATTTTATCTTTGAGCAACATGCGCTGACGACGCTTCATTTCTTCAAATTCCTCGGACACGGGCTCAACGCGGGTTTCCATGCGATGAATTTCACGGTTGACCTCATGATACTCGTCGGCCAGACGTGCAAAATGCGCGTCCGATGCCTTCAAATCATGAATTTTCTGCTTATGTTCGGGGAAATCTTCAGCCAATTCGTGCGGAGTGTGGGTCATAAATGTGTTGCCTTTAGGTCCAGATTGAGTTTAATTTCTAGGATACCGATTTTTGCCATGGATTGGGCTATCGCATTGTGCGTATTTATATGTGTGATCGTCAAAAAAAAGTACGCTATAGACCACACAACAGCGAATCTAACGCTGGCATATGGGAGCCGGCTGAAAACGTTCGAGCAATGCCAAATTACGGTTTTCCCAGACATTTTTTACAAAACGGCCATAATGTATATATACTCAGAACCATGACTATCTACCTGCATCGTGTTCTCACTCTGCCGCTGATAGCCGCTGGCTTCGGCACTTTCTTCCTGCAATTATCCACCCCAACGTTCGCGCAAACCGTCGACGAAGCGCTGCAAGAACACGAGCAGATGCAACAGACTTTGCGTGCATCACAGGCACGCATCGATGATCTGGATGATCAAACGCTCGACATGCTGGCTGAATACCGCTCCGAATTGCGACGGCTTGAAGATTTGAATAGCTACAACGAGAATCTACAGGAATTGCTGAATTCTCAGGTAGCCGAACAGCAGCGTATTACCGAAGATTTGGCTGAACTTGAAGCCGTGCGGCGCGATCTGGTGCCGTTGATGCTGGAAATGCAGCGCGCGATGGACGATTTCGTACGGCTCGATCTGCCGTTTCTGCCTGAAGAACGCGCCGCCCGCGTACAGGCACTCGATAACCTGCTTAAGCGCTCAGATGTGGATATCGCGGAAAAATATCGTCGCCTGATTGAAGCCTACATCATTGAAGCGGAATACGGCCAAACGCTCGAAGCCTACGAAGGCATGCTCGACACGGCTGGCCAGCAGCGCACGGTTGATTTCCTGCGTCTTGGACGCACGGCCCTGTATTACATCACGCTGGATCGTACTGAAGTAGGCATTTGGGACATCCAAGTCAACGACTGGCATGCGCTGCCCGATTCGTTTGTCGACCCAGTCATGCTGGCCATACGCATGGCGCGCCAGCAGGTGCCGCCCGATCTCGTGCGCCTGCCGCTGCCACAACCACAGCCGGCCGGCAATTCACAGGAGGTCGGTCCATGAGTCGACTCAGCCAGGCTGCTGCTTTCGTTGTAGTTCTGATACTCGCCTCACCTATCGCCTGGGCTCAGGACGATACCAACGCGACCCCCGTTACCGAAGGCCCGCAAACCATCGACGAGCTGGTTCGCAACGTGCGCAATGAACATGCGCTCGAGCGCGAACGTTTACAGGAGCGCGAGCAACGTTTCCGCGAGCAGCGCAATCAGCAACAGCAGTTGCTTGAACAAGTGCGCAACGAGCGTGAGCGCGCCGAACAACTGGCCGATGAGCTACGGCTGCGGTTTGAGGAAGGCGAAAATCTACTGGCCGATCTGGAAACCGAACTCGACGAAAAAACCGGCGATCTGGATGAATTTTTTGCCGTTGTCGGCCAAATTTCAATCGATGCCTTGACCATGGTCGAAGGCTCGCTGGTCTCCGGCCAGTTCCCGGATCGTCAACAACCCCTCGAAGAACTCGCCAATAATGCCGGCATCCCTTCGATTCAGCAACTGCGCGAGCTGTGGTACGCACTGCTTGATGAGATGTCGCAAAACGGCCGCATCGTCCGCTTCAATCAGAACATCATTGCCGAAAACGGCGAGGCCAGTTCAGCTGAAATCACACGCATCGGTGCATTCAGCGCGATTGCCGGGGATCGCTACCTTCGCTATTTGCCCGAAACCCAGCGCTTTCTGGCGCTGGCGCAACAGCCCGAGCAGGTCAGTCGACGTGATCTGGCCAACTTCACAGAAGGCACTGAAGCCTTCCAGCCGGTCAGCGTCGACCCATCGCGCGGTGCCATTTTGGGCATGATTCTGCAAAGTCCGAATATCAATCAACGCGTTGCTCAGGGTGGCTTGATTGGTTACGTTATTTTGATTCTTGGCGCGATTGGCTTGGTGCTCGCCCTGTACCGCATGGCTGCACTGTTATTGATGCAACGCAGTTTTACGAAAGCGGCAAAATCCAAAACCAGCGCCGGTGAAAACAGCATGATCGGCAAGCTGCGCAGGCTCGCGCAGCAAAACGATGGTGATCGTGAAGCGCTGGCTACGCGGCTCGACGAATTCATCTCGAGTGCCAGCAACAAGCTGAACTGGGGTTTGGCTACGCTAGCGATTTTTGCCGCGGTCAGCCCGTTGCTCGGCCTGCTCGGTACCGTTACCGGCATGATCGAGACGTTCCAGATCATCACATTGTTCGGCGCCGGTGACCCACGTTTGATGTCGGGCGGTATTTCACAGGCGCTGGTCACTACACAGTTGGGCCTGGCCGTAGCAATTCCACTGTTGCTGCTGCATAGCTTCCTGCACAGCCGCGCGAACCGCATGGTGGCGTTGCTGGATGAGGAAAGCGCTAATATTTATGCGCAATATCAGCCCAACTCGGAGCTTGAGCGATTCTGATGACCGAGCAACTCGCCCAATTGCAGAGTTTGTTCAACGCCGGCGGCACCGTGCTGTGGGTCATCGCATTAGCCACATTGCTGATGTGGGCGCTGATTCTGGAACGCTACTGGTTCTTGCTGCGGCAACTGCCGCCCATGCGCAATGAGTACCTGCAAATCTGGCAGCAGCGACCGAGAATTGATTCTGACGCACGCGAGCGTATTAAGGAAAGCCTGTTGAATCGCTTCGAAAGCACCACCAATCACTCGGTCGAATCGATCAATATGCTAACCGCAGTGTTGCCGCTGTTAGGCCTGCTTGGCACCGTCACCGGCATGATCAAGATTTTCGAAATCATGACCGTCTACGGAACCGGCAACGTACGCGGCATGGCCGAAGGCATTTCCGAAGCGCTGATTACGACCATGGCCGGACTCATCACAGCGCTATCGGGCGTCTATTTCGCCAACCATTTACAGAACAAAGTTCAACAGGAACGCAATCGCCTGTCCAGTTTGCTTGAAGAACAATCCAGGCCTGTACGCAATTCACCACCCGACAAGCCAATGGAGACTGCGGCCAATGCTTAAGCTGCATACACGCGAGCAAGGCGGCAACGCGGCGATCAATCTGACGCCATTAATCGACATGGTGTTTATTCTGCTGGTGTTCTTCGCCGTTAACTCCACTTTTGTTAAATTTCCCGGCGTCGACATCAACCGCCCGGCCGCCGAAACCGCCGTCGCCGACCCAACCACCAATGTATTAGTCGCGGTCACCGAAACTGGCGACATCTGGGTTGATAAACAGCGGGTCGATGTGAGGCGCTTACGCAGCGTAATTGAACGCGAGTTGATCGAAAATCCGAGCGCTGCTGTGGTCATTCTGTCGGATAAAAATTCACGCACCGGCATCGTCATCGAAGTCGTCGACCAGGCGCGACTGGCCGGCGCCGCCAAGGTGGCCGTCGCTGCGGCTGAACCGACCGAATCATGATCAAGACTCTGACCGTGCTGGTCGCCGCCGGTTTGATCAGTTTCATTTTGTTCGTGATTATGGCGGCCATGGCAGACAACGGCCGCAGCAATGCATTTGACCTTCCCGAGATGATGGCGATTCAGTTCGACAGCATGACGATCGAATCACAGACACAGGTGAAAGACCGCCGGCGAGAACCACCACCCAAACCGGAGATTGAAGAACCGCCGCCCGATATTGAACAACTTGAGCAAATGCAGGATGTGCAGCCGCTGCCGCTGGAAGTCACCGCGCTGGCGGTTGACAGCCTGCTTGATCTGGATACCGGTATCAGCCTCGGCCAACGCCTGGTTGATGGCAGCGGCGCCGGTAACATCGTGCCCGATTACGTCCTGGTTGATGATTTAACGGCGATCAGTCGCATTCCACCGCAGTATCCACGCCAGGCGCTGATGAATGGCATCGAAGGCTTTGTTGAAGTTGAACTGCTAATAAACGAAGAGGGCCGAGTGCGCAGCGTGCGCATCCTCAATGCCGAACCCAGCGGCTTCTTCGAGCGCCCAGCCCGGGCTGCGGCCATGCGCTGGCGCTTCAGACCGCAGTTCAAAGACGGCGTGGCCATTGCTGTGCGCGCGCGGACTACGATGGAGTTTGAACTCGATAGTGAGCAATAGCATCCGCACTTCTTTGGCCATTTGGCTTGTTGCACTGCTAATCGCGGGCACCACATTCCGCGTCTTTGCCAACGAGCCACAGCTTGACGAGCGCACCTATAATCAGATCATGGCCGCGCTCTCGCTGGCTGAAGAAGATCAAATCCCAGAGGCCATCGAAAGCCTGCAAACACTCGCAGACCGGCTCGAAAACCGCGCCTTCCCGCATGCCGTTGTACTGCAGCAACTGGCAGCCTTTCAGATTAATGAAGAACGCTATGAGGTCGGCCTGAATAACCTCAGACGTGCGCTTGCGTATACCGATGAATTGCCCGACCGCTTAACCGCCAGCATTCGTTATATGACGGCGCAAGTGCTGCTGATTGATGAGCATTTCGAACAGTCACTTGAGCAACTGCAGCAGTGGCGCCTGGTTGCCGAACAGCCGCTTAAGCCGCACGGCATTTTCCTGATCGCCTATGTACATTTTCAGCTCGAGCAGTTTGCCGAAACGGCACAAAATCTGGAATTGATCATCGATCTGCCCGATCGGGAGGATCGCTGGGTCGAACTGCTGTTTTACTCGTACCTGCAAGATGGCCAGCAAGAACAAGCCAAACGTGTACTCGTTGAAGCACTTGAGATCGACCCCGGCAATCAAAACTGGTGGAAATATCTGTCCAACATCCTGTTGCAGCAGGAAGAGTATGGCTCGGGTCTGGCGGGTTTGAGCTATGCGCGCCAGATCGACAATCTGAGCAAACCCGAACAACTCGAAGTCACACGACTGTATGCCTATCTCGAAGCGCCTGAAAAGGCCTCGCGTGATTTCGAGCAGCAGTTAGCACAAGACGCGGTGGATGGTGATATTGACAATATCATCATGCTCGGTACGTTCTGGGCCATGGCACGCGAACATGAACAGGCCGAGCGCGTGCTGCTGCAGGCGGCCGAACTAACCGAACTCAGTCAGCCATTACGCCTGCTCGGCCAAATACATCTGAATCGACTCGAATTCGAAAAGGCACAAACAGTACTGACCGAAGCACTGAATCGCGCCACGCCGGAAGAATATGCGCAACTGCACTACTTCACCGGCATCGCCGCTTACAACAACGAACAGTTAGATCAGGCCGAACAATCCTTCCGCATCGCCGCTGAAGACGAAGATTACAGCGACCGGGCTGAATCGTGGCTCGAACGCGTGGCTAACGAGCGGATTCAGATTACTCCCCCAAGCGCAAGCGACTAGAGCGCATCCATAGCCACGCCGTGCAGGCTGGCCCTGTTAAAATTATCCGTTAAAGATCGCTGGAGCGATGCATGACCGAATCAGGCCAGGCAAAGGGTCCGTCTGAAGAACAATCTGTCGCGGACGAATTACAGAGCGGCAATTTGTCCGCAACCATAGCGCAGGAGTTTGCCGACGAACCCGTGCGCGAAATAGAGCGCGACGGTATTTACTACACGCTGCTGGGCACCGCACATGTGTCTAAAACCAGCGTAGATGCGGTGCGTTATCACATAGAGAACGGCGAGTTCGACGCGGTGGCGGTTGAGTTGTGCCCATCTCGTCATCGCGCGCTGACCGATACCGACGCCTGGCGCGAAATGAATCTGTTTGCGATCATTCGTCAGGGCAAAGCCGGCATGATGATGGCGAGCTTGGCACTATCGGCCTATCAGCGCCGCATCGCCGAGCAGTTTGGTATTGAGCCCGGCGCGGAAATGAAGGTTGCAATGGAAGCAGCCAAAGCGAACAGTTTGCCGTTATTGCTTATCGATCGCGAGATCGGCGTCACCTTGAAGCGTACCAGTAACAAATTATCGTGGTGGCAGCGCTGGATCCTGACTAACGGCATGATTTTTTCGCTGTTTTCACGCGAAAAAATCGAGCAGGATGATATCGAGCGACTCAAGCAGGGCGACCTGCTGAATGAAACCTTCAGCGAATTTGCCGCCGAATCGCCGGCTTTGTACGACGGCCTCATTGCCGAGCGCGATCGTTTCATGGCCGCGCGACTACGTCTGGAAAACGAGCGACACCCAGGCCGGAGAGTGCTGGCGGTGGTTGGTGCGGGCCACTTGGATGGATTGACGCGCGAACTCGAAGATGCCCCGAGCATTCCGAAGCGCGAAATAAATTCACTCAACCAGATGCCGCCACCTTCAAAAATCTGGAAAACGGTACCCTGGTTGGTTCTGCTCGCCATACTGACCGGTTTCGCGATTGGATTTTGGCGCAGCCCTGAATTAGGAGTGTCGCTGATTCTGACCTGGATGGTCATCAACGGCGGCTTGTCCGCACTCGGCGCACTGATTGCCCGCGCGCACCCCGTAACGATTCTGACCGCGCTGGTGGCCGCACCCTTTACCTCGTTGAACCCGACCATCGGGGCAGGCATGGTTACGGGTGCGGTCGAAGCCTGGCTGCGCAAACCCAAGATGGCCGACTTTGAAGCGCTGCGCGACGATGTGGTGAAATTATCGGGCTGGTGGCGTAACCGTGTGGCCCGCGTATTTCTGGCGCACCATGCTGAACCCTGCCACCCAGGTGCCAATTGCCGAACCCAGATTGGCCAGGAAGAACACCAGAA
>JBCCHH010000061.1:0-7465 GCA_039028855.1 Pseudomonadota bacterium
CCGGTATCCTGCCCGAAACCCTGACGACACAGGGCGAATTTGTTTATTCCAATCTTGGCTATGGCTTGCTCGGCCAGCTACTGGCTGCTGTGGCTGGTCAGCGTTACGAAGCGTTGCTGTATCAGCGCGTGCTCGAGCCGCTTGGCTTGGGCACGATTGCCTATGGCCCGGCTGCGGCCGATAGCGACCGTCTGGTGCAAGGGTTTCATAAAGGCCGTGCGGCCAGCCACTGGAGTTTGGATGCGTATGCTCCGGCTGGCGGGCTGGTGGCGAGCGTCAATCAAATGCTCGATTTTATTCAGGCCAATCTCGACCCACAGCTACCGTTCGTGATCGAAGCGCAGCAACCGCGTGGCGGATCGGCGGATGCATCGCCGCGTACGCTCGGGCTGGGCTACGCCCACCGGCAGATCGGCGGGCAGATCTGGCGATGGCATAACGGCGGCACGGGTGGGTTTCGCAGCTATTTTGGCTTCGCGCCCGAGCGGGATTTCGGCATTGTGATTCTGACCAATGGCACCGGCAATAGCGATGCGCTGGCCGCATCGCTGATTCGCGTCGACGCCGAACCGCTCGCCGCGTATCAACGCTCCTGGTTCGGCCTGCTGATGTCTGCTATGGGGATCGTGTTTGCGCCCTTGATGCTGTTGGCTGCGCTGTTTGCCAAGCCCAAGCCGCCGAAAGAGGGCCGGCGCTTGCCCGACCGACTGGATCTGATTGTGTTGCTTGCCGGTGCCGCGATGATGCTTGTGGTCAGTCGCGCGACCGGTGAATGGATCAGCGTGCCGTACTCATTATGGTGGCTGGGGCTGGTCGTTTCGGTCGCCGCGGCCGGTGCCTTGCTGCGCGCACAGTTTTTACAGCGCAAAGGATTCAGCGGCGGTCGTTGGGGTGTATTTGGGCGCGGCTTGATCGTGTTGCTGTATGGCCTGATTATTCTCGCCTTGATTTAGGCTAGAGGTCTGTGAATCAAGTGGCGGACGACTTCCGAGCAGCCGGAGTTTCTTGCAGGAAGTCGTAATCGGCTTCCATGCGGTCGGTGCCCATCACCTTATCCCAGAACCGGAAGTACAGCGCGTAGTTACAGCGCACGTATTTGTGATGCAGGTCGTGGTGGGCGGCGGTAATCAGGTGCTTGCCGGGCCAACTTCTGAGCCACCACTTGGGGAAAATTTCGTAGCCGGAATGATTCAGCACCGCGCAAACGGTCATCAGGGTCAGGATGAACAGCACCGCACCGACGTGGATTGGAATGAACAGCGCCAGTAGTGGCAGGAACACCGCGCCGAGAACCGATTCCCAGGGGTGAAACGAGAACGAGGCAAACGGTGTCGGCGGGCGCGACTCATGATGCACTTTGTGCATGATCGGAAACAGTTTTTTCAAATGCATCAGGCGATGCGTCCAGTAGAAATAGGTGTCGTGCAGAAACAGATAGATGAAGATGCTGAGCGGCACGTACCAGAGCGGGAAGGCGTGAATGTCGGTGTAGACGGCGGTGCCGCCTGCGCGCCAGAGCTCAATTACCACGGCTGCCGGTGCGGCGTAAATGCCCGACGACAGCAGCGACCACAGGATCTCGCGCCGCACCATGCCCGGTTTGGGCTGGCCTTCCATCAGCTTGATGGCATGTACCTTGTCCTGCGAACGGCCCCACAGCAGCCAGTAGAACAGCCCCGAAATCATCATGTAGCGAACGGCAATAATCGCCGTCAGGCCCAGGAGGGTCGAGATCAACAGCAGTGGGTCGATGGACTGCAGCATGGCAAATTCAATGGTGTGGTGAATACAAATTTTGCAGTGTAACTGATCCGTCGTCGGACAGTTTCACACTCAAGCACGACCAGCCAGCAGACGACGCAGTATTCGCACCCAGATCGACCACTGGGATGGACTGTGCGCTGGTTCGCCGAGGCTCGCGGCGGCGTTGTCAAGCGCATCTTCAATCAGCGCGTCGTGCAGCGGACGAAAAATCAAGGGCCAGCTGATTTGCGCCATACCCGAAGTCTGCATGCACAGCCGATGCTCCAGCCGGCTGCGCTGTTCATCCGGCGCGTGAATCACAAACTCGTGATAGCCGTTGAAACCGCGCGGTCGATGAAATCGAAAGCGGATCGATTGCCCGGGTTGATAGTCTTCGATTCGATAGCGAATCGGGCCATGGCCACCGTTTGCACCAATTTGCAGGTCCCGATCGAATCGCATGGCCGGCCAGCTTGCGTGCGGCCATAATCCGTCGTCCTTGCTGGCCAGACGATCAAGTAGCGCCCCGACTTGATGCGCAGGCCGGTTGAAGGTTCGTTCATGACTATTGATGACCTTCATGCGTATTTGCAGCCGATGTCGTTATGTCCAATGGGTTCAATCGATCAATCGATCAATCGATCAATCGTCGAGCGGCTTCGCGATAGCGCTCCAGCGTTTGCTCGATGATGCGTTGCGGTAGCGTCGGACCGGGCGGGTTTTTATCCCAATCCAGCGTTTCGAGATAATCGCGCACAAATTGTTTATCAAAGCTTGGCGGGCTGATGCCAAGTCGCCATTCGCTTTCAGGCCAGAAGCGCGAGGAATCGGGTGTCAGGAGTTCGTCGATCAGATACAGATGACCGTCCTCATCGACACCGAATTCAAACTTGGTGTCAGCAATGACGATGCCGCGTTCGCGCGCGTAGCCGCCGGCACGCAGGTAAATCGCCAGGCTGATATCGCGCACGCGAATCGCGAGTTCAGTGCCGATCAGATCTTGCATACGCTCGAAGCCGATGTTCTGGTCGTGCTCATGTACCTGTGCCTTGGTTGAGGGCGTGAACACCGGTTCAGGCAACTTGGCGGCCTGGGCCAGATTCGGCGGCAGCTTGATGTCGGAGATTTGGCCCGTGGCCTGATAGTCTTTCCAGCCGGAGCCGGCCAGATAGCCGCGCACGATGGCCTCGATCGGCAATGGCTTGACCGCACGCACGAGCATGCTGCGCGGTGCTAGTTTGGTCGCCAGATCGGCATCGCCGAGCACATCGACCAGATCATCGTCGAGTACGTGGCTGCGAATCAGATCGTTGAATTGGGTGAACCAGAATTTCGAGACCCGATTCAGCAACGCACCTTTGCCCGGAATCGGATCAGGCAGCACGACATCGAATGCGCTTAAGCGGTCGGAGGCGACGATCAATAGTCGACTGTCGTCGACCCGATAAATATCGCGAACCTTGCCCTGGTGCACACGCTCCAGCGGTGGGATGGGATAATCAACAACAGCATTGTTCACGGGCAACGCCTCGATTTGTTCTGCGGACAGTATTTTTGGATGATTATAGATGCTCATCGGGCGCTACTTGGCCTGGTGCGCGTAGCGAAACAGGAGTGAATCCATGAAACAACCGCTGGTCATCGCGCCCTCGATCCTGTCGGCCGATTTCGCGCGCCTCGGCGAAGATGTCGAGCAGGTGCTGGCGGCCGGCGCCGACTGGGTGCATTTCGATGTGATGGACAATCACTATGTGCCGAACCTGACAATCGGCCCGATGGTCTGTCAGGCGCTGCGCGACTACGGCATCAACGCACCGATTGATGTACACCTTATGGTCAAGCCGGTCGATCGTATCATTCCTGATTTTGCCTCAGCCGGTGCTAGCGTCATCAGCTTCCATCCTGAAGCCAGCGAGCATGTGGATCGCACACTGAGTCTGATTCATGAATCGGGCTGCAAAGCAGGACTGGTGTTCAATCCGGCCACCTCGCTCGATGCGCTCGAATGGGTGATCGACAAGGTCGATCTGGTGCTGATCATGTCGGTCAATCCGGGTTTTGGCGGGCAGAAATTCATTCCGACCGCGCTCGACAAGCTCAGGCGCGCGCGTCGGATCATTGATGATTCGGGCCGCAATATCCGGCTCGAGATCGACGGTGGCGTTAAGTCGACCAATGCGACTGAGATCATTCAGGCTGGTGCCGATACGCTCGTCGCCGGTTCGGCTATCTTCGGCGCCGACGATTACAAGACTGTGATCGATCAGATGCGGAGTGGCGCAAGCGTCTAAGCCGTTGCAGTGACCGATTCCTGCCGTACAATGCCGGGTTTGCCCAGTCGATAACGCATCCGTGGATCAACAGAAATTCGAACAGTATCAGGCCGAGGGCTATAACCGGATTCCGATCTGGCGCTCAGTCGCGGCCGATCTGGATACACCATTATCGGTATATCTGAAGCTGGTTGACGGGCCGAATGCCTTCCTGCTCGAGTCGGTCGAGGGCGGCGAAAACTGGGGCCGCTATTCGATGATTGGCCTGCCGTGCGCGCGCGCCTATCGTGCCAGCGGCGATTGTTTCGAGATAGTGGAGCATGGTCGCGTGCTCGAATCGCTTCAACCCGTCGATCCACTGAGCGAAATCGAGCGCATTCAAACCGCCGTTCGCGTGCCGGAAATCGACGAGTTGCCCAAATTCTGCGGTGGCCTGGTCGGTTATTTCGGCTATGAAACGGTCGCCCTGATCGAACCGCGGCTGGATTTTTCGACCAAGCCCGATCGGCTCGGCATCCCCGAGATCCTGCTGCTTGAGGTCGATGAGCTGGCCGTGTTTGACAATCTGAGCGGTCGACTGTTTCTAATTGTGCATGCCGATGCAGAACGTCCTGATGCGTGGGCTGCGGCCAACCGCCGGCTCGATCAACTGGTCCACCGGCTGCGCGCCGGTTCGCCCGGCTATCCACCACCGATTGCACTACCGGTACCGGCTGAGGATGACTTTCATTACGGCTTTGCCCGTGCCGACTTTGAACAGGCGGTCGAGCGAATCCGTGAGTACATCCTGGCCGGCGATGCGATGCAGGTCGTGCTTAGCCAGCGCATGAGCGTCGATCTGGCTGCACGTCCGCTCGATGTGTACCGCGCGCTGCGTGCGCTGAACCCGTCGCCGTATATGTATTTCTTCGATTTTGGCGAGTTTCAGGTGGTCGGCTCATCGCCCGAAGTGCTCGTGCGGGTGCAGGATGAGCAAGCGCTGGTGCGTCCGATTGCCGGTACGCGCCCGCGCGGTGTTGACGAGGCTGAAGATCGGGTACTGGAGCAGGAGCTGCTGAACGACCCGAAAGAACTGGCCGAACATCTGATGCTGATCGATCTGGGCCGCAACGACATCGGTCGCATTGCCGAAACTGGCTCGGTTGAATTGACCGACCAGATGGTGATCGAACGCTATTCGCACGTTATGCATATTGTCAGTCAGGTGCGTGGCCGGCTCAAACCCGACATGAGCCCGATCGACGTGCTCAAGGCCACGTTTCCGGCCGGCACACTATCGGGCGCGCCCAAGGTGCGGGCGATGGAGATCATCGCCGAACTCGAACCCGTGCGGCGCGGCATCTACGCCGGTGCAGTCGGCTGGATGAACTGGCACCACGATGCCGACTGGGCCATTGCGATTCGCACCGCACTCGTCAGCGAAGGCCAGATTCATCTACAGGCCGGGGCCGGCATCGTCGCTGATTCCGACCCGGCGCGCGAGTGGGAAGAAACCATGAACAAGGGCAGGGCACTGATTCGGGCGATCGCCGAGGCCAGCGGAGGCATCCAATGAAGCTCCTAATGATCGACAATTACGATTCGTTCACCTACAACCTGGTGCAGTATTTCGGCGAACTCGGTGCCGAAGTCATTACACGCCGCAACGATGCGATCGATATCGCCGGGATTATTGATCTAGCGCCGGACGGTATCGTGCTGTCGCCCGGACCGTGCACGCCAAACGAGGCCGGTGTGTGTCTGGACGTGGTGCGCGAACTGGCCGGCAAGCGACCGATTCTGGGCGTATGTCTCGGCCATCAGGCAATCGGACAGGCGCTCGGCGGCAGGGTTGTGCGTGCGCGTGAAGTGATGCATGGTAAAACTTCGCTTATGCATCACAACAACGAAGGCGTATTTACCGGCCTGGACAATCCATTTCAGGCCACGCGCTATCATTCGCTGATTGTCGAGCGTAACAGCCTGCCCGAATCGCTGATTGAAACGGCCTGGACGGTTCGTGACGACGGCAGGCCCGGACAGCACGATGAAATCATGGGTTTCCGCCATCGCGAGTGGCTGCTCGAAGGCGTGCAGTTTCATCCTGAATCGATCCTGACCCAGCACGGTCATGATCTGCTCAACAACTTTCTCGAGCAACTCTAATCCTATGACCGCAATTCATCAGGCCATTCAACTGGTTTCCCAGGCGCAGAATCTGCCATCCGAGCTCATGCGTGAAACCATGCAGCAGATCATGACCGGCCAGTCCAGTCCAGAGCAGATTGCCGGCTTACTGATCGGGCTTGCGGCCAAGGGCGAAACGGTCGATGAAATCATCGCCGCGGCTGAAGTCATGCGCGAGCTGGCCACGGGCGTGAGCGGAATCGAACATGAATTAACCGATATCGTCGGCACCGGTGGCGACGGTGCCTCGCTGTTTAACGTATCAACCGCATCGGCTTTTGTTGCAGCGGCTGGTGGCGCCTATATCGCCAAACACGGTAATCGCTCGGTTTCAAGCAAATCAGGTGCGGCTGATGTACTCGAAGCGGCCGGCGTGCGGCTCGATCTGGCGCCGGAAAAAATCGCTGCTGCGGTCGATTCCATGCGTATTGGCTTTCTGTTCGCACCCGCACATCACAGTGCCATGCGCCATGCCGTCAAGCCGCGTCAGGAACTCGGCGTGCGCACCTTGTTTAACGTGATCGGGCCGCTGACCAACCCGGCGGGTGCCAAGCGACAGGTACTCGGTGTGTACGACAAACGCTGGCTCAAGCCTTTAGCAGAAGCACTGCATCAACTGGGCAGTGAACATGTGCTGGTGATTCATTCGCGCGATGGGCTCGACGAATTCTCGATCGCCGCACCTACGGACGTGGCCGAATTGAACAACGGTCAGATCCACGAGTGGACGTTTGATCCCTCTGCCGTGCGTATTGATGGATCGCTCGACAAGCTGAAAGTGGCCAATGCCGGTGAGAGCCTCGCGCTGATTCGTCAGGTGCTCAGCGGCGAGCCGGGCGCGGCGGCCGACATCATCGCGCTCAACGCCGGCGCGGCATTGTATGTCGCAGGCCAGGCCGCAAACATGCAGCAAGGCATTGCCGAGGCCAGGACCACCCTGCAATCTGGTCGTGCGCTGAAATTGCTGCAAGCCTATGCCGACTGGAGCCAGTTACCGCCGTGAACACGCCGACCATTCTGCAAAGAATTATCGGGACCAAGCGGGCCGAAATCGAACAACGTCGCCGGGCAGTGCCGTTGGTTGAGCTTCAATGTACGATTGAAACATTGCCCGAGCCGCGTGATTTTCATGCCGCTCTGGCCGAGCGAGCTGCGCGTAAACAAGCAGCCGTGATTGCCGAATTCAAACGCCTGGGCTGGAAGGGGGGCGCGCCGGGGCGCAAGCGCTCGGACAAGGCCTATGTGCGCAAGGTCTTCGCGCTGTGGGGAGAGTTGAAACGAAC
>JBCCHH010000062.1:0-7388 GCA_039028855.1 Pseudomonadota bacterium
CCAGGCGGCAATAATGAACGCAATACCGGTCAATATATAGCGCAAATCAAAGCGCAGAATATTGCGCAGCAGCGCATGCTCTGGATCAAACGGCGCGATGCTTGCCGTTAAGAGGCCAAAACCCAACGCGGCCACAATGCAAATTTTTTCAACCTTGCGCTGAACCGAACGGTTGAAGATTGCCTCCCAGGTGCCAATCATGAGCCAACTGATGTGCAGATAGGCTGCGCAAAGCGAAATCATCGACAAGGCCAGTCCGAGCCATGCCCACGATGGCCCGGCGAACACCAACGCCAGCGCGGCCGCCGAGGCAATCAGATACACCGCAACGGCGGCCGCGCTGAGCGCCCAATGGCATAGAAACGGTCGCTGCTGAATACGATAGAAATACAGCATCAGGAACGCCAGCACCAGGCTGCCAATACATTGGACGGCCTGTATGGCAATCACCAGTTCTGCAGGGTGAATATTCATTCCTAGATAGAATATCTGATCAATCGAAATAACAACATACTCCCTTATTGAGACGAATTGATGAATATATCTTCACAACTTGTTGACAATTATGCAAACTCAATAGAGGTTACGGTTTTGCCGATGTATGCGCAACAACGACTTCGCTTCGATTACAGACGATGACGCTGATCGCTAAATTCAAACGCCACAAACGAGTTCGTCATTTGCCGCGATAGCGCCATCAGCTTGAACTTTTCGCCCATTTCTCCGGGCAACACGAGCTTCTTGAACTCACCGGCGCGCTTGGCCTGCTCGGCTGGGTCCTCGGTCTGAGCGAGTAGCTCACCAATACCTGAGCCGAGCACAAAACCGGCCTGGCTGGTAAAACCGGAAACATCCAAATGCGCCTCCAGCGCGGCCTCGGCCACAGCAGTGAAATCGACAAACGCCGACAAATCATTCAACCCCGGCCAAACGAACGGATCAAAATGTGCGCGATGGCGATAGTGCGCGACCAGCGTGCCGTCGTTGCGCTCGGGTCGATAAAACTCAGCGCGTGGGTAGCCATAATCGATACATAGCGCCACGCCCTTGTCCAGCGACGCGGTTATGGTTTGCAGCCAGCCGGCCAAATCAACGCAAAGCTCGCTGCGAAAACCGGGCGGCAACGGTTCGGATAGTTGGTTCTGCAGATATTCAGCAGCTTCACGCAGACGATGATCGGCTGACATGCACGCCCAGCCGAGCCGAGCACCGTCCCAGTCGACCGCCAGTTCCAACAGGCCGCCTTCAATGATTTCAAAACGCTTTACCGGCAGCGCATCAAGCACTTCATTAGCAACAATTACGCCCTCGAAACGTTCAGATGGCGGTGCTGCAATCCACTCAACGCCTTGCTGCAAGCGTGCCGGAAGTGACGATAGCGTTTCGGCCTGAACCTCGCGCAAGGCCGCACTGGATTCAAGCAGGAGAACCTTAGCCGGTGGATGCTGCAATTGCAGCAGCAGATCACGCATCAATGCGCCCGAACCTGGGCCGACTTCCATCAACGTCCAGTTGGATCCGATCACTTCGGCAATGGGCGTCAAACAGCGCGCTAATGCCCCGGCGAACAACGGTCCCTGTTCGGGTGCGGTAACAAAATCACCGTCCTGACCAAACTTATGCAAACCGTTGACGTAGTACCCCAGGCCCGGCTCGTACAATGCCATGTGCATATATCGATCAAACGGCAGTGGCCCATGGCGCTGAATCGCATCGACGATACGCATCGATAATTGAGCGCTTAAACTGGCCAGGTCCGTTGGCGGTTCAGGTAATTTCAGTGAAGGATTCACGAGTTCTGACAATGCAACATACAACAGAAAATCAGGCAGGCATAGTAACGGCAATCGTAACCGGCGGGGCACGCCGTATCGGCGCGACGATCGCACGCTGGCTACACGGCCGCGGTTTGAACGTGTTGATCCACTATCGTGGCTCAGCTCGCGAGGCTGAACAACTGGCCGCTGAACTGAATCAGCAGCGCGCGCATTCGGCTGCCGTCGTGCAGGCCGAACTGAGTGACTCCGACGCACCCAAACAGATCATTCAGGCTGCGATGCGGCAGTTTGGCCGTGTTGATGTGCTTATAAACAACGCCTCGGCATTTTACCCGACGCCGGTGGGTTCAATTAAGCCCAGTGATTGGGTTGCGCTGATCGACAGCAACCTGAAAGCGCCGCTGTGGCTGTCACTGGCTTTTTCGAAGGCGCTGGCCGGTCAACAGGGCAGCATCGTCAATCTGGTCGATATTCACGGCCTCGTGCCGCTCAGAAACCACGTGATCTACAGTCAGGCCAAGGCCGGGCTGGTCATGCAGACCAAGGCGCTGGCCAAGGATCTGGCGCCGAAAGTCAGGGTCAACGGCGTTGCACCCGGTTCAATCCTGTGGCCCGAGGGTGAGGCCGCGCAGTCCGAAGAAGAAAAGCAGATAATTTTGGAGCGCGTGCCCATGGGTCGCTCCGGCCGTCCTGAAGGCATCGCAGCCGCGGTCTGCTTTCTGGCGCTGGATGCGGATTATGTGACGGGGCAGATTCTTGCAGTTGATGGGGGCCGAAGTCTCAATATGTAGTTGATTTTGTTGTTTTTCGAGAGTCAAAGGCGGTTTCGCCGCTCACTGCGTGAGCTGATGCACCTTACTTTTTCAGCGGAAAAAGTAGGTCGTACAAGCTCGCATAGCGAGCGACGAAACTGCTTTCGTTTTTGCAGCGTAATGACCCTAATCAAAAACACGCTGAATACTCGCCTGAATCGCCGCGGCCGCCGCACGTGGATCATTCGCATCGCGAATCGGCCGACCGACGACGATATGATCGGCGCCGTTCTCAAACGCCTGCTCGACGGTCAAGGTGCGCTTCTGGTCGTCAGCTTCATCGTTATGCACGGGCCGGATGCCGGGGCACACTACCAGCAATGCCGGATCGGCATTTGCGCGCAGGGCCGGTACTTCGAGGCCGGACGAAATCACACCGTCGCAACCGAGTTTGAGCGCGCGTTTTGCGCGCGACACTACTAGCTCGGCGATGTCGCAATCGAAGCCGAGATCGTCCATATCACCTTTGTCGAGACTGGTCAGCGCAGTCACGGCCAGCACGCGAATGCCGCCTTTGTTTCCAGCCGCCTCGGCCAGCATGGCATCCTGACCGTGCACAGTCAGAAAATCAACGTTCTGCCTCGCCAACTGCGCCACCGCGCGGCCGACCGTGGCTGGCACGTCAAACAGTTTCAGATCAGCAAAGACTTTTTTACCCGCTGCTTTGAGTTCATCGATCAATTCAAAATAGGCGCCGCTTAAAAACAGTTCGAGGCCAAGTTTGTAAAACACAACTTCATCACCAAGTTGTTGAATCAGCGCCCGCGCGCGCGCTGCATCGGGTACATCGAGCGCGAAGATCAACCGTTCACCGTTAGGGATGGCTTTGTGCCAATCAAGGCTACTGCTCATGGCTATGCTCCAGAATGTGCTGTTGAATACAGGCGGCAATCGGCCTTGGGGTTTCCATATGCAAGTGATGCCCGCCGCGCCATTGTTCGATTTTCAAATCCCTAACGGCAGCAAAACGACGTTCGAGCAAACCACTCGGCATGATGCGCGAGAAGGGCCTGGCCATCACGCACAGGCTTGGTGCCTGGATATGGTTGAGTACATCCAGCACCTGCGCTTCGGTATAGCGCTGAGTCGAAGGCCAGGTCAAGCGCTGATCGTGGCGCCACTGCCAGCCGCCGTCGACCGACTCCAGCCCGCGCTCGGCCAACAGTTCGGCCGCCGCCATTGGCAGGTCGGAATTTTTGACCCGCGCTTCAATTGCTTTTGAGCGTTCGGCATGCACGCGACGCGGTCGTGTTTGGCTGGCCTGCAGCGCACGCCGCCAACCGGCTGCGGTTTGATCGGACGGCGCGGTCAGCGGGCCCAGACCTTCGATCACCGACAGGCTCAAAATACGTTCCGGGCAGGCCGCAGTCAGCATAGTTGCAACCGCGCCACCGAGCGAATGGCCAAGCAGATGGAACTGCTGCCAGCCCAACGCATCGGCTGCGGCCAGCACGTCGAATACATAATCATCAAAATGATAGCGTGCTGCCTGAGGTCGTGGCGGTGAATGGCCATGCCCTGGAAAATCCAGGCAGACCACGTTCAGCGCATCCAGATAGGGCTGCATCGGCTTGAATGAACCGGCGTTATCGAGCCAGCCGTGCAGTGCCAGCACAGGCGGACCCTGACCAAAGGCGAGCGCGTGCAGCTCGAGTCCAAGCGTATTTTGCAGTGTGATTGGAGAAAACTCGGTCATCTGCATCTGCTCATGGTTGGCGGATCAACTTCAACCATGGTAATAGCTGATACGGTGTTTGTTGGGGCTGAATGATCGAAATCAATCAATTGCGTTAAACTCAGAGCTAGTACCGTTGACGAAAATCGATCGCATAGCTGTGTTTGATTTTTTGTTATGGGTTATTCGGAGCTAGCCATTATGAAAAAAGACGATATTTTCCATCCCGCTATCAACGAGGAACAGCTCAAGAAGGCTGAGGAACTGCTGAAAAATTCGAGTCTGGAGATGTTCGTCGAAAAACGAACTTCGTCGAACAAATACAGGCCCGGTAGATTAATCGCGCAGGAACAGAATGCCAAGCCGATCAAAGTTCTGGTTTCAACCGTGCTTGAAGAGCAGCCAAGCGGCCGTGCATTGCTTGCTGATGAGGCGATTCCGAATATCGAATGCGCCGAACTGGTGATTGAGGAAGACGGAAAAAGGATCACGCTCAAAGGCCGTGTCGAGACCAGCCATCCCGGCCAGCGCAAAGATGATCGGGAATTGAACGTAACGCGGTTTTACGAACAGACCAAATAGTCCTTTCGAGCCGCACATTCGCCTTCGCCGGCGCAAGCCTGAACGATTGCGGCCAGCTAGACGTTCAACTGATTTTGTCGAGCGCTGCGTAGCCCAATACCAGCCACTTGGCCCCGGCCTGATCGAAATTGATCTGCACGCGCGCGTTATCGCCCTGACCTTCGACGGTGAGCACGGTGCCTTCGCCAAACTTGGCGTGCCGGACACGGCTGCCGAGACCGGGCAGACGATCGTCGCTGACGCGTGGCGCTCGTGCCTGGGCGACCTGTAATCGTGGCCGAATATCCTCGACCAGCGCCGGCGGCAGCTCGCCAACGAAGCGTGACGGCCGACCGAACAACGTTTGCCCATGTAAACGTCGCGATTCGGCATAGCTCAGATACAGCAGCTCCATCGCGCGCGTCATGCCGACATAGGCCAGCCGGCGTTCTTCCGACAATCGACCCGGTTCTTCGACCGATTTCTGATGCGGAAACAGGCCTTCTTCCATGCCGGCCAGAAACACGAGCGGAAACTCCAGGCCCTTGGCCGAATGCAGCGTCATGAGCTGCACACAATCTTGCCACTTCTCGCCCTGATGCTCGCCGGCTTCCAACGCGGCCTGAGTCAGAAACGAGGCCATTGGCGTCAAACCGGCCTGTTCGTCTTCGACGCTTTGATCGTAGTTTTCAGTCGCGCGGATCAGTTCATCGAGGTTTTCCTGCCGCGCTTCGGCGCGTTCGGCCGGCTCGCGCGCTTTGTAGTGTTCGATCAGCTCGGTGCGCTGCACAATGCGGTGCATGATGCCGCCAAGATCGGTTTCTTCATTGGCCCGGCGCAGATCAGCGACCAGTTCGACAAACACACCCAACGCGTTGCGCGCGCGACCCGTCAGACTGCCGCTTTGAAGCTGCTGGCGCGCCGTCTCCCACAGCGATAACCCCGCAGCGCGCGCGGCCTCTCGCAAATTGGCGACCGTGCGCTCGCCGATCCCACGCGCCGGCACGTTGACCACACGCTCGAACGCCGCATCATCTAAGGAGTTATGCACCAACCTGAGATAAGCCAGTGCATCCTTGACTTCAGCCCGCTCGAAAAAGCGCAGGCCGCCGTACACGCGATACGGAATATCGGCTCGTAACAGCGCCTGCTCGAATAAACGCGACTGGGCATTCGAGCGATACAGCACGCCGACTTCACTCGGCTTGCGGCCCGATTCGAGCCAATCTTCAATGCGCGCGACGATAAACTGAGCCTCTTCGTCCTCGTTGTAGGCCGAAAACACGCGCACCGGTTCGCCCTGCTCGCCTTCGGTCCACAGGTTCTTGCCCATGCGGTCGTCGTTGTGTTCGATGACCTTATTGGCGGCCTCGAGAATGGTCGCGGTCGAGCGGTAGTTCTGTTCCAGCCGCACGATGTTGGGTTGGTAGTCGTTGACGAAGTGCTGCACGTTCTCGACCTTGGCGCCGCGCCAGCCATAGATCGACTGATCGTCGTCACCGACGACGAATAATTGGCTATTCGGCCCACCGAGCAGTCGCACAAGCGCGTACTGCAGGCTGTTGGTGTCCTGGAACTCATCTATCATGACGTGGCGGAAGCGGTCCTGATAATGCTGCTGCCGGGCCGGATTGTCGCGCAGCAGCTCAACCGTGCGCAGCAACAGTTCGGCGAAGTCGACCAAGCTGGAGCGCTCGCAGGCGGCCTGATAGCGGCGATAGATTTCAACCATCTGCTCGGTCAGCGGATTGCCGAAATGCTCGATATGATCGGGCCGGATGCCGTCGTCCTTGCGCGAGTTGATGAAGCTCTGCACCTGACGCGGCGGAAACTCGCTTTCATCAAGCTGCATTTCACGGATGGTTCGCCGAATCAGGCGGTATTGGTCATCCGAATCGAGAATCTGGAAGGTCGGATTCAGACCCGCTTCGAGCGCGTGCAGTCGGAGCATGCGGTTGCAGATACCGTGAAAGGTGCCGATCCACAAGCCCGAGGTCGGAATATTGAGCAACTGCTCGACCCGTCCGCGCATTTCGCTGGCCGCCTTGTTGGTAAAGGTCACGGCCAAAATCGACAGCGGCGAAGCGTGCTGTATCTGAATCGTCCAGGCAATGCGATGAACGAGCACGCGCGTTTTACCCGAGCCGGCCCCGGCCAGCACCAGACAATGGCCGTCGCCCAGCGTCACGGCCTGGCGCTGAGCGTCGTTCAGCTCATCGAGCAGATGCGAGACGTCATCCATCTGTGCTGTCTGAATCCGCGCCACTCGGCGTTGCTTGTCGTTCATCAGGGAACCTCTGAATCACTCTGCGCGGGCGCGACAGCGCTTTTGCGGGAGGCTCCGGCTTGGCTTGGGTGAGCGCGGTTTGGTTATTCCAAATAAGCGAGCACGGATTGTCATCACAATCGGGTGGAGACGCCGCAAAAGCCTGTCCCGGCAGGGTTTCGCCGGAGAAGCCGCATCTCGCAGGTTGCGACGCTCGGCCGTAGCTACGGCTACTGTCGCTCACGCCGCCCCACACGATCTGCGGCTTCTCCGACTGAAACGCGCTCCACGCAGAG
>JBCCHH010000063.1:0-7348 GCA_039028855.1 Pseudomonadota bacterium
CTTACCGTTGATTCCGGTGATGGCGGCACGGGCGCGGCGCCGATGGCGCTGATGGATAACGTGGGTTTGCCGCTCGACGAATCGCTGCCGGCCGTGGTCGACAAGCTCAATGAATATGGCCTGCGGCCGCGCGTGCGTGTATTCGCTTCGGGTAAACGGATCAACCCGTCGGACGTGGCCTGGGCGCTTTGCGCGGGCGCCGATATCGTACTGTCGGGCCGTGGTTTCATGTTTGCGCTGGGCTGCATTCAGGCGCTGCAGTGCAATAAAAACACCTGTCCGACCGGTGTGACCACGCACAATCCGCGGCTGCAGCGCGGTCTGGTGCCGTCCGACAAAGCCAGACGTGTGGCCTGGTATGCCCGTAACCTCATGAAAGAAGTCGAGGTTATTGCCCATTCCTGCGGCGTCGCCCGGCCGCGTTTGCTCGGCCGACAGCATGCGCGAATCGTAATTGATGGCGGCCGCAGCCGGTTGCTGAGCGAGCTCTGGCCGGATGCGCCAACGCGAGCGGAATTTCAATCATCGAAAGGTGTCCGGGATTAAGCGAAGGTTCGCCCTGAAGCAATGAGGTCGATACACTGAGTTGTTGATTGTCAGCACTAGTGCTTCAGTTGCGGGCATAAGCAGAAATTACTCGGTATCTGCCAAGATAAAACCCTGCTCGTCGCGTACAATACCCTCCCGGATCAATCGTTTTTGGATTTCCGGCCATGTCTGCTTTCATTTTCGTTACCGGTGGCGTTGTGTCCTCGCTCGGCAAGGGCATTGCCTCGGCATCGCTGGCTTCGATTCTCGAAGCGCGCGGGCTGGACGTGACGTTGATGAAGCTCGACCCCTACATCAATGTCGATCCCGGCACGATGAGCCCGTTTCAGCACGGCGAGGTATTCGTGACCGAAGACGGCGCCGAGACGGATCTGGATCTGGGCCACTACGAGCGCTTCGTGCGCACGCGCATGACCCAGCTGAATAATTTCACGACCGGCCGGATCTACGCTAATGTCATCGCGCGTGAGCGTCGCGGCGATTATCTCGGTTCAACCGTGCAAGTCATCCCCCATATCACCGATGAGATCAAGCAATCGGTGAAAAAAGCGGCCGAAGGCTACGATGTGGCGCTGGTTGAAATCGGCGGCACGGTCGGCGATATCGAGTCGCTGCCGTTTCTCGAAGCGATTCGCCAGCTTGGCAGTGAGTACGGTCGTCAGGCGCTGTTCATGCATTTGACGCTGGTGCCGTTTTTGCGTGCGGCCGAGGAGATCAAGACCAAACCAACGCAACATTCGGTCAAGGAACTGCGCTCCATCGGCATCCAGCCCGACGTGCTGCTGTGCCGCTGTGAGCGTATGCTTTCCGATCACGAGTGCGGCAAGATCGCACTGTTTACGAATGTCGAGCAACAGGCCGTGATTTCGGCGATTGATGTCGACAACATCTACAAGATTCCGCTGTTTTATCAACAGCAGGGGCTCGATCGCATCGTGCTCGATCGCCTTGGTCTCGAAGCCGGCCCGGCCGATTTATCCGACTGGCAGGACGTGGCCGACCGGCGCACGAATACCGAGCATGAGGTGACGGTGGCGATGGTCGGTAAGTATGTCGAGCATGCCGATGCCTACAAATCACTCAATGAAGCACTCACCGCCGGCGGTCAGCCCGATCGGGTCAGGGTGCGCATTCGTCCGGTCGAGGCCGAGCAGATCGAGACCGATGGTGTGGCGATTCTGGATGGTGTCGACGCGATCCTGGTGCCGGGAGGCTTTGGTGACCGCGGCTTCGAGGGCAAGATTGCCGCCATTCGCCACGCGCGCGAGAACCACATCCCATATCTGGGTATCTGTCTGGGTTTGCAGGCGGCGGTGGTCGAATTTGCGCGCAATGTCTGCGGGCTGGAAGCAGCCAACTCAACTGAGATTGATGCCAACACGCCGCACCCGATTATCGGTCTGATCACCGAATGGCTGGATGAATCCGGTCAGCGCGAATTGCGTAAGGAAGGTGGTGACCTAGGCGGTACCATGCGGCTCGGCGCGCAGCGCTGCCGTCTGGCCGAGGACAGTCGCAGCAGGGTCCTGTACGGCAATGATGAAATTGTCGAGCGCCATCGCCATCGCTATGAATTCAATAATCACTATCGCGCTGCGGTCACCGAACACGGCCTGAAACTAGCCGGGCTTTCAACCGACGACATGTTGGTTGAAATGATCGAATTGCCCGATCATCCTTGGTTCATCGCCTGTCAGTTCCACCCTGAATTCACCTCGACTCCGCGCGACGGTCACCCGCTGTTTACCGGCTTTATCCAGGCCGCGCTGGCGTACTCGAAAAAAACTTGAATCGCAGATTACGCAGATTAGGTTTTGTTAGCTTGATGAAGACTGCATGTATAGTGATGGCCATATTCTTGGGTAGCAAAGCAAATTCAACTCAAGAGCTTGTAATTTCAGATTATGGGTATTTCTTCAATGGTGTGATAGCAGAACAGGTTTCAGAGTTTGATCACAGTTATGATCCTGAAATATCTGTCTCCATCTTTTCTTGCACATGCGCTGACACCATTCTTCTCACGACGGCACTTGAGTGGCTTTACAAAAAAGGTGCCGAAAAATTTTTTATTAGTGCTGTGCCTAATGAAAGTGAGGAACTATGTGGGGAGTGCAAATGAAGATTAACAGCCCTATTTAATCGGCGAAATCTGTGTAATCTGCGGTTTTAGCTTTGGACTTTTCAATTGGAGCAGCAATGAAGATTGCCCATTTCGAGGTCGGCCTCGACCAACCTTTTTTCCTGATCGCCGGGCCTGATACGCTGGAGTCGATGCAGCTTTGTCTGGACGTGGCCGGGCATTTGCAGGAAGTGACTGACCGGCTCGGCATCTCCTACGTGTTCAAGGGCTCGTTCGACAAGGCCAACCGGACATCGATCAAAAGCTATCGCGGCCCAGGTTTGGAGCAGGGTATCAACATGCTGCAAAGCGTGCAGCAGCAGATTGGTGTGCCGGTATTGACCGATGTGCATGAAGACACGCCGCTCGATGAGGTAGCCAGCGTGGTTGATGTGATTCAGACGCCGGCATTTTTATGCCGTCAGACCAACTTCATCCAAAACGTTGCTCGCACCGGTAAGCCGATCAACATCAAAAAAGGTCAGTTTTTATCGCCTTGGGAAATGCGCACTGTGGTCGAAAAAGCACGTGCTACCGGCAACGACCAGCTCATGGTCTGTGAGCGTGGCTATATGTTTGGCTACAACAACCTGGTTGCCGATATGCGTTCGCTCATGATCATGCGCGAGACCGGTTGTCCGGTGGTATTCGATGCCACTCACTCAGTCCAGCTTCCAGGCGGGCAGGGCGACAGCTCGGGCGGTGCGCGTGAGTTTATCCCGGTGCTCGCGCGTGCAGCCGTTGCGGTCGGCGTGGCCGGCATTTTTACTGAAACCCATCCCGAGCCGGAAAAAGCCCTGTGCGATGGGCCAAACTCCATGCGCCTATCCGAGATGGAGGGTCTGCTGGAAACGTTGGTTTCGATCGACCGCGTGGTAAAGGCTTGAAAATCTACGCAACCGCGGATTACCCAGATTATGCTGATTTAAAAGCACGCACAGCATAATAAACAGTGAGTTTCTTGCCTGATGCTCTGGTTTTGGTGTGACATGTAGCGAACATTGAGGTGGAGACTGGTAGCAACTTTTCTCTTTTTGTTTTTTTAATCTGCGGAATCTGTGTAATCTGCGGTTCCCGATTTCGACCTTACTGACGGAGCTCAAATGAAAATTTCTAAAATTCACGCACGCGAGATTCTCGATTCGCGCGGCAATCCGACGCTGGAAGCTGAAGTTGTTTTGGATGATGGGTCGGTCGGGCGTGCCGCGGTGCCATCGGGGGCCTCGACCGGTGTGCATGAGGCGGTTGAATTACGCGATCGCGATAAGCAGCGCTATCTCGGTAAGGGTGTGCGTCAGGCCGTCGACAACGTCAATCAGACGATTGCAGCAGATTTGGCCGGTTTCGAGGCCAGCGAACAGGCTGCGCTGGATGCGCGTTTGATCGAACTGGACGGTACCGATAATAAAGGTCGCCTCGGTGCCAATGCGTTGCTTGGTGTTTCGCTGGCGGCAGCACATGCGCTAGCTTCGGCCAAAGATCAGTGGCTGTATGAGCACCTGCTCGAATCGTCCGGTCAGGCCGCGACGCTGCCGCTGCCGATGATGAATATTCTGAACGGCGGCGCGCATGCCGATAATCGGGTCGATATCCAGGAATTCATGGTGATGCCGGTTGGCTTGCCCGATTTTCCGAGTGCATTGCAGGCCGGGGTCGAGATTTTCCATGCACTCAAAGCCGCGCTGTTGCGCAAGGGCCTGAATACGGCCGTCGGCGACGAGGGCGGCTTTGCGCCGGATTTGAATTCGAATGAGGCCGCGCTTGAACTACTGATGACGGCGATTGTCGAGGCCGGCTACAAACCGGGCGAACAGATTGCGCTGGCGCTCGACGTAGCCTCGAGCGAGTTCTATCGCGATGGCAAGTACGTGCTCGACTCGGAAGGCCGCGCGTTTGGCAGCGATGAATTTGTTGAATACCTGTCCGGCCTGGTCGGTCGTTTCCCGATCTTCTCGATCGAAGACGGTATGGATGAGGACGACTGGCCCGGTTGGAAATTGCTGACTGAGCAGCTCGGCGATTCCGTGCAATTGGTCGGTGACGATCTGTTTGTCACCAACACCGAGATACTCAAGCGCGGCATTGACGAACAAACAGCGAATGCCATTCTGATCAAGCCGAACCAGATCGGCACTTTGACCGAAACCCTGCAGGCAATCGATATGGCCCGTGCGGCCGATTTCGGCACGATCATCTCGCATCGCTCGGGCGAAACCGAAGATGTCACCATTGCCGATCTGGCCGTGGCGACCGCTGCCGGTCAGATCAAGACCGGTTCGCTGTGTCGTTCCGATCGTGTGGCCAAGTACAACCAGTTGCTCCGGATTCATGAGCGCCTGGGTAGTGCCGCGCAGTATGCCGGTCGAGCCGCGCTATCACGTTGACTAGTAGATGGTGATTTGCATTTGTACGTCGTACGCGCCATGCTGATGCAATGCTAGAGAGTGAACACAGTACGGTGACATTTCCCGCATGACGTTTTTGGGCGAAGTTGTCATTTTTCTCGGCAGCGCGGTAGTGATGGTGCCGCTGGCGCGCAGGTTCGGGCTTGGCGCCGTGCTCGGTTACCTGGCCGCCGGCGTGCTGATCGGGCCCTGGGTGTTGGCGCTGATCGACGATGTCGAAACCATCCTGCATTTTGCCGAGCTCGGCATTGTATTGCTGCTGTTTGTGATTGGCCTGGAACTCAGGCCAAGCCGGCTGTACGTGCTGCGTAAGCTGATCTTCGTCAACGGTTCGCTGCAGTTGCTGTTAACTACGCTGGCCTTATGGCCGTTCGCCGCCTGGTGGCTGGATAGCGCGCGCACGGGTCTGCTGGTTTCGGTCGTACTGGCCCTGTCGTCGACCGCGATCGGCCTGCAGATGCTGGCCGAGAAGAAGCAGTTGAATTCAGCCTATGGCCGGCAGGCGTTCGGGGTGCTGCTGTTCCAGGATATTGCCGTGATTCCGCTGCTGGCGTTAATCCCGCTGTTTGGTCTGGGCGGTGGCCTGTACTCCGGCGGTAGCGACCTGTTCTGGCCTGTGTTGCAGACGGCGTTGATCATCGCTGCAATCGTGTTCGGCGGCCGTTTGTTCCTGCGTCCGATCTTTCGCATCATCGTGATGAGCGACGTGCGCGAGGTGTTCCTGGCCGCGGTGTTGCTGGTGGCTTTAGGCACCGCACTATTAGCCGACTGGGCTGGTTTGAGCATGGCGCTGGGTGCATTCCTGGCCGGCGTGTTGCTGTCCGACTCCGAGTTTCGGCATGAGCTCGAAGCCGGCATCGAGCCGTTTAAAGGACTGTTGCTGGGGCTATTTTTTATCGCGGTTGGCATGTCGATCGATTTCGGTCGCGTGATTTCCGATCCCGAACTGATCTTCGCGATCGTCGCGGTGCTGATGGTCATTAAGTTTGCCGTGCTGATCGTGGTTGGCCGTATAGCCGGGCTGAATAACCGTTCCTCGTTATCACTGGCGTTCGCGCTGCCTCAGGCCGGCGAGTTCGGTTTCGTGTTGTTTACCGTCAGCCTGGAAGAGCAGGTGCTGTCGTCCTCGGTCGTCGACCCGTTGATTGTGGCCATCACGGTTTCGATGGCGTTGACGCCGTTGATGTATCTGATTAATGAGCGCCTGATCCAGCCTCGTCTGGCCAAACCAGAAGATGAAGACGATGATTTCGATGCGATACCCGATGACGAAGGCGAACCGCGCGTGATCATCGCCGGGCTGGGTCGAGTCGGCCAGATCGTGGCGCGAAACCTGTCCATGCTGGATATCCACTTTACTGCGCTGGATTACGACCAGGAGCAGATTGAATTTGTGCGCAAATTCGGCCACCGCGTGTATTACGGCAACGCGACCAATCTGGACGTGCTGCGCGCGGCCGGCGCCGGCCATGCCGGTCTGTTTGTGCTGACGATTTCCGATATCGAGGTATCCATCCGCACGGCCGAGATGGTGAAACGGCATTTTCCGAACCTGAAGATCTACGCACGTGCGCGTAATCGTCAGCATGCGCTGGAATTGATGGATCTGGGCGTCGACTACGTCATGCGAGAAACCTGGCTGTCGAGCCTGGAAATGTCGCGTGAAGTACTGCGCTCGATCGGCGTGCGCCGACCGGAAAGTTTCGTCGAACAATTCCGCCTGCACGACGAACAAACGCTGGAAGAGCAGGTTGAGCATAAGGACGATCTGGAACAACTGGTCAAAATTGGCCGCCGTAGTCGTAAACAACTTGAAGCATTATTCGCTGAAGATCGCAGCATTCTCGCAAACAAATCGGGCAAGCAATCGGATTGAATTAGCGTTTTTGCTTGCTTGGTCAGAGTCGAGTATGATTATGACTTTTAATTTGCAAGGCCGAAAGAATGAATCGAAACAGCTTGTTGTATATAGTTCCTATATTAATTCTGATAGCGTGTGCTTTTTCACAAAAAAGCTATGCCGATGATGCGTTGGTCGCTCACGAAACTTCAGACTCCTGGGGCGCGGCAGGCGGTTCAATTATCATTGAGTTAAATCAAGGTCTGCTTGAACCTTTGAATATAAACGTAATGGCTCTGCGCTCTACGATGGATCAACGACCTGCTGATCCGACAATGTATCGAAGATTACAATTTGAAGCATTGAGTATTCAAGAAATTGGATTTGACGTACAGAATTCCGGAATACCCACTAAGAAAACTATGTATTCCGGAA
>JBCCHH010000064.1:0-7348 GCA_039028855.1 Pseudomonadota bacterium
CAGCAGCTCGAAAAACGCATTATGTTCCGGCGCGCAATGAAGCGTGCAGTTGGTAACGCGATGCGCTTAGGCGCGCTGGGTATCAAGGTGCAGGTCGGCGGTCGTTTGAACGGCGCCGATATTGCGCGCAGCGAATGGTACCGCGAAGGTCGCGTGCCGCTGCATACCTTGCGCGCGGATGTCGATTACGGTGTCGCTACTGCTCACACCACCTATGGCGTCATCGGCGTCAAGGTCTGGGTCTATAAGGGCGATGTATTCGATCTGCACGCTGAAAAGCAGGAAGAGAAGTCGTCCGGCAAGGGCGCGGGTCGGGAGAAGTAAGGTGTTACAGCCGAAACGTACAAAATTCAGAAAAGAGCACAAAGGCCGCAACCGCGGTCTGGCTCAGGTCGGTAATAAAGTCAGCTTTGGCGAGTTTGGCCTGAAGGCGACTACGCGCGGTTTCATTACCGCCCGCCAGATCGAAGCGGCACGTCGTGCGATTACGCGTCACGTAAAACGTGGCGGTAAATTGTGGATCCGCGTATTCCCGGACAAGCCGATTACCAAGAAGCCGATCGAAGTGCGTATGGGTAAAGGTAAGGGTAACGTCGAGTATTGGGTGGCTTCGATTCAGCCCGGTCGCGTGATTTATGAGATTCAGGGCGTCAGTGAAGACGTGGCGCGTGAGGCCTTTCGCCGTGCCGCCGCCAAGCTGAGCGTTAAAACGACAATGGTTTCGAGGTCGTTGGGATGAAAGCAAACGAACTAAAAGAAAAGTCGGTCACCGAGTTGAACGATCTGTTGGTGGATCTGCGCAAGCAGCAATTCGATCTGCGCATGCAGCAGGGCACAGGTACGTTAAACGAGCCGCATGAACTGCGTCGTGTGCGTCGTGATATTGCACGGGTCAAGACCGTCATGAATCAGTCTCAAGGTGAGCAGGCATGAGCGAAGATAGTAGTACAGAAAGCGCAAAACGCGTCCATCATGTACAGACCGGCAAGGTGGTCAGTAACAAGATGGATAAAACCGTGACGGTTCGTCTTGAGCGGCAGATCAAGCATCCGCTGTACGGCAAATACATTCGCCGTTCGAGCAAGGTGCATGCGCATGACGAAAACAACGACTGTAACGAAGGCGATGTTGTGCGAATCGCTCCGGGCCGACCGATTTCCAAGCATAAAAGCTGGAACGTGGTTGAAATTGTCGAGCGCGCCCAGTAAGCGCATCATTTGGAGTTAGATCATGATTCAGATGCAAAGCAGACTATCGGCAGCGGACAACAGCGGTGCGCGTGAGTTGATGTGTATCAAGGTGCTGGGCGGCTCCAAGCGCCGTTATGCCAACATCGGTGACGTTATTAAAGTCACCGTAAAAGACGCGATTCCGCGTGGCAAGGTTAAGAAAGGCGAAGTGTACAACGCCGTGGTTGTGCGTACGCGTAAGGGCGTTCGTCGTCGCGATGGTTCGCTGATTCGTTTTGACGGCAACGCGGCGGTAATTTTGAATCAAAAGCTCGAGCCGATCGGCACGCGCATTTTCGGCCCGGTTACGCGTGAGTTGCGCAGCGAGCGCTTTATGAAAATCATTTCATTGGCGCCGGAAGTGCTGTAAGGAGTTATCAGAAAAATGCAACGAATTCGTAAAGGTGATGAAGTGATCGTAACGGCCGGCCGTAGTAAGGGTCAGCGAGGTCACGTGTTGAAGGTCATGGAAGACAATCGGCTGCTGGTCGAAAACGTCAACATGATCAAAAAACATATGAAGCCCGACCCGCAGCGCCAGCAGCCCGGCGGCATTATCGAGCGCGAAGCGCCGATTCACGGGTCGAATGTGATGCTGTACAACCCGGTGACCGATCGTGGTGATCGTGTCGGGTTCAAGATTTTGGAAGACGGCCGTAAAGTGCGGATTTTCCGCTCCACGGGTGAAGTCGTAGACATTTGAAGTTATTTTTGAGGCTATTGTTAAGGTTTTTGCAATGAGCAGGTTACAGGAATTTTATCGGGACGAAGTCGTTGGTCAGCTGAAGGAAAAGTTCGGCTATACCAACGTTATGCAGGTTCCGCGGATTGAGAAAGTCACCATCAATATGGGGCTGGGCGAAGCGGTTGCCGATAAAAAGGTTATCGAAAAAGCGGTCGGCGACATGACCAAGATCGCCGGTCAGAAGCCGGTTGTAACCAAGGCGCGCAAATCGGTTGCCAGCTTCAAGATTCGTGATCACTATCCGATCGGTGCGATGGTGACGCTGCGTCGTTCGCATATGTATGAGTTCGTCGATCGTCTGGTCAACATCGCGCTGCCGCGCGTGCGCGATTTCCGCGGCATCAGCCCGAAATCGTTCGACGGTCGTGGTAACTACAACCTGGGCGTAAAAGAGCAGATTATTTTTCCCGAAATCAATTACGACCAGGTCGATGCGATTCGCGGTATGGATATTGCAATTACGACCTCGGCAAAAAACAACGAAGAAGGCCAGGCGCTGCTTGAAGCTTTTGGTTTTCCATTCCGGTCGCGTTGAAGGAGATTTTGAACAATGGCTAAGAAATCCATGATTGCACGTGATGACCAACGCGCCAAGTTGGTGGCACGCTATGCCGCCAAGCGCGCTGAACTAAAAGTCATCATTGCCAACCCGGACGCGGACTTTGAAGAAAAGCAGGCGGCGATCTTTGCGCTGAGCAAATTGCCGCGTGATTCAAGCCCGGCGCGTGGGCGCAACCGCTGTCGTCAGACCGGTCGTCCGCGTGGTTACTACCGTAAATTTGGACTGGCGCGCAACAAATTGCGCGAAGCCGCGATGCGCGGTGACATTCCCGGTCTGCGTAAAGCAAGCTGGTAAGGAGACATCAGCGATGAGTATGAATGATCCAATCGCCGACATGCTGACACGCATTCGCAACGCCCAAGATGTGCATAAGAAGACCGTTTCAATGCCGCTGTCTAAAGCCAAGGTTGCGATTGCCGAGGTGCTGAAAACCGAAGGCTACATCGTCGATTTTCGTACCGTCGGTGAAGGCGTCAAGCGCGAGCTTGAAATTGAATTGAAATACATGGAAGGTCGTGGCGTGATCGATGTGATGCGCCGGATCAGCAAGCCCGGTCGTCGCCTATATCAGAGCGTTGACGATCTGCCGCGTGTGCGTGACGGTCTTGGCATAGCCATTATCAGTACGTCGAAAGGCGTGATGACCGATGCCGAAGCGCGCAAGCAGGGCCATGGTGGCGAAGTGCTCTGCACGGTTGCCTGACGGAGACAATTACGATGTCCAGAATTGCCAATAATCCGATCGAATTGCCGAAGGGCGTTCAGTTCAGCCGTATTGCTGATGTGGTTTCGGTCAAAGGCCCGAAAGGCGAGCTTTCGATGGCGATCCATCCCACGGTTGAAATGACCGAAGAAGAGGGTGTATTGAAGTTCGCGCCGGCGGAAAATCAGAAAACGGCCATGGCCGGAACGATGCGCGCGCTGGTTTCGAACATGGTTCAAGGCGTAACTGATGGCTTCGAAAAGAAGCTGACGCTGGTCGGGGTTGGTTATCGCGCCCAGGCTCAGGGCAACAAGCTGAACCTGCAGCTCGGCTTCAGCCATCCGGTTGAATTTGAAGTGCCGGAAGGCGTCAAGGTGGAGACGCCAAGCCAGACCGAAGTGATTGTCAGCGGTAGCGACAAGCAGAAGGTCGGCCAGGTTGCGGCCAAGATTCGCAGCTATCGTCCGCCTGAGCCGTACAAGGGTAAAGGCGTGCGCTACAGCGACGAGCATGTGGTCAGAAAAGAAGCCAAGAAGGCCTAAGCCTTAATTTCGGCATCCGGCTTTTTAGTTTAGGAATTAAACGATGAAAGATAAAAACATTGCCAGACTGCGTCGCGCTCGCAAAACCCGTGCGCGAATTGCCCGCGGTGACAAGCCAAGGCTGTCGATTTTTCGCTCTGGCCGACACATCTATGCGCAGGTCATGACGGCGACCGGCGATCGTACGATTGCTGCGGCCTCAACCGTTCAGCCAGCCGTGCGCGAGGGCCTTAAAGGTACGGCTAATCGTGATGCTGCCACCGCAGTTGGTAAGTCGATTGCCGAGCGCGCGATTGCTGAGGGTGTTGAAGAAGTAGCATTTGACCGTTCCGGTTTCAAATACCACGGTCGGGTCAAGTGTCTGGCCGATGCCGCGCGTGAAGCCGGCTTGAAATTTTAAGCATCTAAATACAGAATTTTTGGACGAACGACATGGCAAGAGACAACGAACGGTCTGATGACTATATCGAGAAGCTGGTAGCGGTCAACCGCGTGGCCAAAGTGGTCAAGGGTGGTCGTCAGTTCGGCTTCACGGCGCTGACCGTGGTCGGTGACGGTAACGGCAAGATCGGTTTTGGCTACGGCAAGGCGCGTGAAGTGCCGCTGGCGATCCAGAAGGCGATGGAAAAAGCACGCCGTGATATGAAGAACATCTCATTGAACCAGGGCACGCTCTGGCATCCAGTTAAGTCTCGTCATAGTGGTTCACGCATCTACATGCAGCCGGCCTCGGAAGGTACCGGCGTGATTGCCGGTGGTGCCATGCGTGCGGTTTTTGAAGCCGTAGGCGTACACAACGTGCTGGCTAAAAGTGTCGGTTCAAACAACCCGATTAACCTGGTTCGCGCGACCATCAAGGGCCTGGAGCACATGGCTTCGCCGGAGTCAGTCGCGGCCAAGCGTGGTAAAACCGTCGAGGAGATTCTGGAAAACCATGGCTAAGAAATCATCAGGCAAAGTGCGCGTCACGCTGGTTCGCAGTACCGCAAGCACGATCGGCAAGCATCGCGACACGGTTCGTGGCCTGGGTTTGCGTCGTATGCATCATACGGTTGAGCTCGAAGATACCCCGGCCGTGCGCGGCATGATCAACAAAGTGAATTATCTGGTTCAGGTTGAAGAAGTCTGAATAACATTTGCAAGTTTATGCGGTCATACCCATACATACTTGTAGGAATTTTGGAGTAGACGATGAAACTCAATACGATCAAACCAGCCAAAGGCTCGAAATCCGCACGCAAGCGCGTGGGCCGTGGAATCGGCTCAGGTTTGGGCAAGACCGCGGGTCGTGGCCATAAAGGCCAGAAATCGCGTTCAGGCGGTTTCAACAAGGTCGGTTTTGAAGGTGGTCAGTTGCCGATTCACAAGCGTCTGCCGAAAGTGGGTTTCAGTTCCAAGGTCAATCGCGATACACGCGAAGTGCGTTTGTACCAGCTCAACCCGCTCGATGTTGATGTGGTCGATCTGGAATCGCTAAAAGTCGCCGGCGTGGTGCCGAAGTCGACCAAAAAGGTCAAGCTGGTCAACACGGGTACGCTCGAGCGTGCGTTTACGGTTAAAGGCTTGAGCGCAACGGCCGGTGCGGCTGCTGCGATTGAAGCCGCGGGCGGTAAGGTCGAATAATGGCTGCCAACCAGTCACAAATGGCGGGCATGCTCGGCAGCATGGGTCGTATGACCGAGCTGCGCAATCGCCTGTTGTTCGTGTTGGTCGCCCTGATGGTGTTCCGCCTGGGCACCTTCATTCCGGTACCAGGCATTAATCCGGATATGCTGTTGCAGCTCATGGATCAACAGCGCGGCACGATTATCGACATGTTCAACATGTTTTCGGGCGGTGCGCTGGGACGCTTCTCGATTTTCGCGCTCGGCATCATGCCGTACATTTCGGCCGCGATCATTATGCAGCTTATGAGCCACGCCATTCCGCAGCTTCAGCAGTTGCGTAAGGAAGGCGAATCAGGCCGCAGAAAGATTACTCAGTACACGCGCTACTTTACGGTAGTGCTGGCCTTGTTCCAGTCGTTCGGTATCGCGATGGCGCTGCAGTCACAGAGTGCCGGTGCCGGCCTTTCGGTCGTGATTACGTCCGGCCCGGCATTTGTCTTTGCCGCAGTGGTTACGCTGACGGCGGGTACGATCTTTTTAATGTGGCTCGGCGAGCAGGTGACCGAGCGTGGTATCGGTAACGGTATCTCGATCATTATCTTTGCCGGTATTGTTGCCGGCCTGCCGGCCGCAATCGGCAATACGCTTGAGCTGGCCAATACCGGTCAGTTGCACTATGCGACCGTCGGCTTTTTGCTCGTGCTGGCATTTGCGATTACCGCATTTGTCGTGTTTGTTGAGCGTGGCCAGCGCCGGATTACGGTCAACTATGCACAGCGCCAAGGCCGTCAGGCCTATCAGAGCCAGTCGACACATTTGCCGTTAAAGGTCAATATGTCGGGCGTGATTCCGGCGATTTTTGCCTCCTCGCTGGTACTGTTCCCGGCCACGATCACGAGCTGGTTCGGTCAGGGCGGCCAAGTGACCTGGCTGCAGAATATTGCCCAGCAACTGACGCCCGGTTCGCCGATTTATCTGTTGCTGTTTGGCAGCATGATCGCGTTTTTCTGCTTTTTTTACACCGCAATTGTGTTCAACTCGCGTGAGACGGCCGATAATCTGAAGAAGTCTGGTGCATTTATTCCGGGTATTCGTCCGGGTCGGCAAACGTCGGAATACATCGATTATGTATTGACGCGCCTGACCGGTGTCGGTGCGCTGTATCTGGTTGCGGTGTGCATGATGCCCGAATTCCTGCGCATGCGCTGGAATGTACCGTTCTACCTGGGTGGAACCTCGCTGCTGATCATCGTGATCGTGGTGATGGATTTCATCTCACAGCTACAGGCGCACCTGATGTCGCATCAATACGACAGCTTGCTGAAAAAAGCCAACCTGAAAGGCTATGGCCGCTCGGGTGTGGTGCGCCGTTAATGATTGGAATTTGATCCGGGCCGAAAGTTACCGGGTCATTGATTTGAGGATAAGGCAATGAAAGTACAGGCATCGGTTAAGAAAATGTGCCGGAACTGCAAGATCGTTCGACGCCGCGGCGTGGTGTTTGTGATCTGTTCGGATCCCAAGCACAAACAGCGTCAGGGCTGAACGGGTTGTTTGTCATTCAGGATTGCAGCTAATTCTTGAGTTTTGTTACTTGGAAAAGCGGATGCAAGCTGCTACAATGGCCGGCTTGCGTCAGATTGGTCATTTTGATGCGCCCAGACCCAATGGATCGCGTTTAGAGAAGTTTACGGAGAGAATTCATGGCTCGTATTGCAGGCGTTAATCTGCAGCCTAACAAGCATATCTGGATCGCACTGACCCAGATCTATGGCATTGGTCGTACCCGCTCTGAGCAGATTTGCAGCGCTGCGCAAATTGCTATCGATACGCGTGTGCGTGATCTGACTGAAGGCGAGGAAGAGCGCCTTCGCCAACTGGTCGGAGAATTTACCGTTGAAGGCGATCTGCGCCGTGAAGTCGGCATGAGTATCAAGCGCCTGATGGACCTGGGTTGCTA
>JBCCHH010000065.1:0-7335 GCA_039028855.1 Pseudomonadota bacterium
CACATCGCGTTTCAGCTCGACTAACTTCCGCGACGTTGACAACTGATCGAGTGCATTTCGAAGATTTTCGCCGATTTTACCGCTTATTTTATCGGCGTTTTCAATGACAGCAGCGAGATTGCCATACTGCTCAAGCCACTTGCTTGCCGTCTTCGGTCCAACTTTTTCCACACCCGGAATATTGTCCGATACATCGCCCGTCAGCGCCAGCCAGTCGCCGATCAACTCGGGCCCAACGCCAAACTTCTGTTTGACGGCAGCGCCATCATAGCGCTTGTCCTGCATGCTGTCTTCGAGCACGATCTGATGGCTGACCAATTGAGCCAGGTCCTTGTCACCCGATGAAATCAACACCTGGAGCCCCTGCGCTTGCGCCTGCTCGGCCAGCGTCGCAATCACATCATCAGCCTCGACGCCGGCAATGCTGATACGGCGCACGCCGAGCGCATCAATCAGCTCTTGCAGTGGCTGAATCTGCTCACGCAACTCATCCGGCATCTTGGCGCGGTTGGCCTTGTACTCCTCATACATCTCATGCCGAAATGTTTTGCCCGGCGCATCAAAAACCACTGCAATCCGCGCAGGTTGATGCGTTTCGATCAAACGCCGAATCATATTGGCTACGCCAAAAATCGCCCCGGTCGGCGCCCCGTCGGCGCTGGTCAGGCTCGGCAGGGCATGAAACGCACGATACAGATACGACGAGCCATCAACCAGGCACAGCGTTTCAGATGAGTTGCCGGATGAATTTGTATTCGCTTGTTTGCTCATTGGCGTGTTCAAAGAAGGTCAGGCTCTATCATATCGGCTGCACGCCGGATGCGGGATTCAAGTCGTCTGCTTGAGCGGTATTCATTTTCGGCCTGTGCGCAGAGTTTGCTATGATCATGACTGCAGCAAGTATTCTGGCTCAAACTGAAGGAGCAGGCGATGAAGGCTTCAACTCGTAGACAGACATCCGCGTTCAATCGGAAAACATTCGCTTCACTAGCAACCACCGGATTAATGTTTGGCATGCTCGCAGCTCAAACCGCACTGGCACAAAGCGAAGCACCGCCGCCACCGCCGATTCGTGAGCCGCTACCGCCGAAGGTAGTCGCGCCTGAAGAAACACTGGAACCGGAAGTGGTTATCCGTCAGGAAGAGGACCGCATGGTCGAAGAATATCGCCGTGGCGGTCGCGTGCATATGGTGCGCATCATCCCGACCATTGGCGAGCCGTACTATATGATCGATACCACGGGCGATGGTATTCTGGATATGAAGCACGATACATTTGAGCCAGTCAAGCCCGTGTATTGGAAGCTGTTTGAGTGGTGATTTAAATGTAGCGTATCGGGCTTCCTCAGCTATACACAGAAGCCGGGCCTGGGCGCTGTACTACTGCCGAGGTTGATGTGCAAGTCCAAGCCGGCATAACGCCAGAGCAGCAGTCAAAAATTTGAACTCGGCATTCCGGGGTGGACGATGCCACCCCGGAACTACCAGGCTTCATTCAAAGCTCAAAACGAAAACCGGCATACACGGTGCGTTCAGCAGCCGGCTCGATGCCGTCGTTACGTACCCGGCTATAGTAGTCTTCATCGAGTAGATTATTGAGGCCGCCAAACAAGGTCCACATGTCGTTCAGGCGATACTCCGCGCTTACGTCGAACACTTCATAGGACGGCACCGTAGCGTCGATCTGCGCCGCGCCTGAGTTACGCGGCCCGTTCGAATCCTGCCAGAATTGCTCGTCGACGAAGGTGCCAACCAGCGTTGCCTTGAAGTCGTTGACATCATAAATAAATCCTGCGCGGAACAGATAGTCCGGCGCAAACGCCGGTGTATTGCCCTCAAGACTGTCGATCACGCTTTCGGTGATTTCCGCATCCAGCAGCGAACCGTTAAAGAAGCCGATCAACTGGGCGCCGTTGTCGCGCTGAGCGAAGAAATCGTACTCAACGCTGAACTCAAGGCCCTGATGGCGCGAATCGCCGGAATTAATCCGCTCGACGTCGCTGACATTAACTTGAATCTGCTCGATCCGGTCTTCGAAATCGATGCGAAACAGACTGACATCAAACAACAGACCTTCGAACGGGCTGCTGCGCAGGCCGATTTCATAGTTCACGCCGCGACTGACGTCCGGGCCGTTTTCGGCCGCCAGTTCAGAATTCGGATTGGCCAGATCATCAAACCGCTGCGGACGATAGGATTCCGACAGATTGGCGTACAGCTCGGTGGTGGTTCCGATCTGATACATCAGCCCCAGACCAAACAGCAGCTCGTTTTCGGTTTGATCAATATCGATCGGATCGCGGTTCAGGTTGGCGTTTTTAACCGGCTCAAACAAATCATAGTTGACCCGCTCATAGCGGGCCGAGGGTGCAATGCTCCAGTTGCCGAATCGAAACAGGTTTTCGATAAAGAATGCGTTGTAGCTGATATCCCGGTTCTGATCGAACAACAGTTCTTCCTGACGTTGCTGATCGGAGTCAATCGTCGGGCTGACGTGGCGCGTGCGCGGGCTGTCGGTACGATAGGCCAGCGTACCCAGGGTAAGCACATGCGTATTACCCCAGCCCTGGCTGTAGCGCAGATCCAAACCGTAGGTGGTGAATTCTTGCTGGTCGATATTGGTGGTCGCGGGCCGATCGGCCGGATCGATAAACGGACCAGATCGACGGCTGAAACGATCCTGATACGAATACCAGAACTTGCCGTTCAGTGCGGCCTGCTCATTGAACTGCTGGTCATAGGTCAGCGCAGCAATGATGCGATCGATCTTGATCCGGTTAAACGGCGTTTTGGTCAGATCGCGATCCGCTTCAAATTCCGCCGAACTCAGACGCCCCGCTTCACCCGAATCGGATTCATACAGGTCCAGATCAAAGCCAATGCGGACATCCTCGATGCCTTCAAAGGACAAGCCGATGTAGCCGGCATTAAGCTCATAGTCCTCGTTGTCTCGCGGACCGTCGGCCTGACGACGATCATAATTGGCGATGAAGCCGACCGTGCCGTTACCGTAGGTCACCTCATTGTAGGTGCTGTAGAAGCCATCGCTGCCTACGCTGTGCTCGGAAGAAAAGCCATGATCTGCATTCGCATCGGCGCGACGCGTAACCAGATTAATGGTCGGGCCGATCTGCGGCCCGTACAGCAGGCCGGACCCGCCGCGCACAAACTCAACCCGCTCGATGCGCTGAGCCGGCGGCAAATAATAGATCGTTGCATAACCGAACATATCGGATGCCAGCGGCAAGCCGTTCTGAAAGAACGCAACAAATTCCGATTCATGCGGATTACCCAGACCGCGATAGTTAACGTTGTAAATGCTTGGAATTTTTTGATCCGAAACAAACAGGCCGGGTAAGCGGGCAAAAATCTGGCGCAGACTGGGCTCAACAAAAGCCGGCTGCTCGTCCAGATCAACCGTTGTGGTTTTTTTACCGGCATAGACTTTGCCATCGTGCACCGAAGGCAGATTAGCCGGCAGCAGCGGATCCATCTGAGGCTGACCTTCGACTTCAATCGGGTCGAGTTCGGCAGGCGATTCGGATTCATCCGTTTGAGCCATGGCCACAGGCAGATACATCGCAAGCAAGACGCTGGCGACCAGCGGTTTTAAAACGGGCATTGATTGATGTCCTTTTTTGTTATTACGGGGCGAGAAAGTATTGGTAAATAATAATGATTTTCATTTTGAATTGCAATACGTTTGCCGTCTTTCTTACATTCCAAGAGCAAAAAAGAACGCCGTACGCGCAAAGGAAGGCGCTTGATGATGAAGCTAAGCCCTCACAACAGCACTCAGCTTGAAGGAAACTGAATCGCCCGAACTATCACACTCAACCCAAACCGCTCGGTCTGTACGACCCGATCGCTAATCAAGCCATGCTTACTTGCTAGTGAGTCCAGCGCGAATCCACTCAACGACCGCATCCGTCTCGGGCCGATGCCCCGTAAACAGCTCAAACGCCATCGCCGCCTGTTCAACCAGCATTCCACTACCGTCAATAGACCGCAGCGCATGCTGCTCACACCAGCCGCGAAGCGGCTCATGCGCTTGTCCATAATTCAAGTCATACACGATGCTTTCGGGCTTGAGCCAGGCTGGATCGATCTCTGGACGGCGGCCCTGATGACCGAGGCTGGTGCCCTGAATCATCAGATCAAACGGCTCATCGATTGAATTTTTGCCTGTACCAAGTACACGAATCGAAAACAGCGTCGAATACCGCTGAGCCAGCTCCTGTGCTTTTTCGACGCTGCGATTGACCAGAACCAAGGCCGAGGGCCGTTGCTCGATCAGCGCGGGCAGGATGCCTGCGACCGCACCACCGGCACCGAGGATGAGGATACGCCGCTGCTGCAGTCCGACCTGCTGACGTTTGAGATCGGCCATCAGTCCAGCGCCGTCGGTATTATCGGCCTGCCAGCCATCGGCGCTCCAGACCAGGGTGTTGCAGGCACCGGCCAATTCGGCAGCGGGGCTGATGTGGCTGGCTAACGCCAGACCCTCGGTCTTGAGCGGCACGGTCAGATTGCAGCCATGGCCGCCGTTGGCGCGGAATGTTTGCAGAGCTGCAGCCAAACGCCCGGCCGGGCAATCGAGCGCCTGATAATTGATCTTGAGACCGACCGATTCAGCGAATCGCGCGTGTATCGCCGGCGACTGGCTGTGCGTGACCGGATGGCCGAATACGGCGAGCTGCAGCGTTTCAGCCACGAATCTCATTCAGCCAGCGGGCGGCATCCAGCGCGTGGTAAGTGAGGATGGCGTCGGCACCGGCGCGCTTCATGCTTATCAGCGCTTCGAGTACCGTGCTGCGCTCGTCGAGCCAGCCGTTTTGGACAGCAGCCTTGAGCATGGCATATTCGCCCGAGACGTTGTAGGCGAAGGTCGGCGCACCGAACTGCTGTTTGACGCGCTGCAGAATATCGAGGTACGGCAGCGCCGGTTTGACCATCAGCCAGTCGGCACCTTCGGCTAAGTCCATGCCGGCTTCACGGATCGCTTCATTGCTGTTGGCCGGGTCCATCTGGTAGCTGTATTTATCACCACCGGCCAGATTGCCGGCCGAACCGACTGCGTCGCGAAACGGGCCGTAGTAGCTCGACGCATATTTGGCCGCGTAACTCAGAATCAGCGTGTTGTGATGCTCGGCCCGTTCGAGCGCCGTGCGAATCGCACCGATGCGACCGTCCATCATGTCCGAAGGCGCAACGACGTCGGCCCCGGCATTCGCATGGCTCAGCGCCTGATTGACCAGCGCGACCACAGTCGCGTCGTTCATGACGTAGCCTTCATCATCCAGCAGGCCGTCCTGACCGTGCGAGGTGTAGGGATCGAGCGCCACGTCAGTAATCAGGCCCAGTTCGGGAAAGCGCTGCTTGATCGCCGACACGGTGCGCGGCACGAGCCCCTGTTCATCCCAGGCCGCTTCGGCACCGTCGGATTTGTGCGCTTCGGAAATGACTGGAAACAGCGCCAGCGCGGGAATACCCAGCGCCAGCGCCTGCTCACAGGTGTTGAGCAGGGCATTCAGGCCCTGCCGTTCGATGCCCGGCATTGACGGCACGGCTTCGGTCGCGCTGGTCTGTTCCAGCACGAAGACCGGATAAATCAGATCGGACGGGCGCAAGGTCGTTTCGCGCGTCAGCGCTCGGGCAAACGCGGCGCTGCGCGTACGGCGCAGGCGGGTATTGGGATAGGTCGGCTGGCTCATGCGGACATGATACGGGATGTGAATAGCGGCTTATTGGTCCACTTACGCGTCTTCGGCCAAGCCCATCCAGCCGGCCATAACCTGCTCGAGATCTTCCAGACCCAGCCCGCTGGTGGCGGAAAACACCTGCACGCTGGCCACGCCCTGCAGCGCTCTTTTCACGGCACGCACAGCCTCCATACGCTTACCGTGGCCGATCTTATCGGCTTTGGTCAGCACGATATGCAGCGGCAGATTTCGGGCCAGCGCAAACTCAGTCAGTTGGGCATCGGTTTCCTTCATCGGATGGCGGATATCCGACACCACCACGAGCCCGGCCAGGCTGTCACGCTTCTCCAGATAGCCCTGAATCAACCCTTGCCAGTGCCGCTTCAGATCACCGCTGACGGCAGCATAACCATAGCCGGGCAAATCAACCAGGTGATGCGATTCATCGAGCTGAAAAAATACCAGTTGCCGCGTGCGGCCCGGCGTGCGGCTGGTGCGCGCCAGCGAATTCTGTCGGCACAGGCGGTTGATCAGACTCGACTTGCCGGCGTTCGAGCGGCCGGCAATCGCCACTTCATAGCCCTGGTCGGGCGGCAGTTGTGATCGATTGTGCACGCTGATCAGGTATTCTGCGCGATGCAGCAAACGGCGAATCTGGCTCAAAACACTGGTACCGGCAGGAGTAAGCGGCGATAATACCGGAATTACAGGCCGCCAGCCGATTCGTTCGATTCTGTGACTGTGGCCAAAAACCCAACTAATGATGATGCACAAGCCAATACCAATGAGCAAACGTACTTCAATGCAGACCGCAACCCTTCGACTCCTGACCGGCTTTGCGCTGTTGCCGATGATCATCGCAACCGCCTCGGCGCAAACCGGCGAACTCATCGGCGATGCCAGCGCCGGTCAGGAAAAAGCAGCCGTATGCGCGGCCTGTCACGGCACGGACGGCAACAGCCAGGTCACAATCTGGCCGAAGATTGCCGGTCAGCACGCCGACTACATCGCACGCCAGACGCGCATGGTGCGCGACGGCCAGCGCAACGTGCCGACCATGATGCCGATGGTGATGAATCTGTCGGATCAGGATATCGCCGACATCGCAGCCTGGTATGCGCAGCAAACCGTGCAGCCGGGCGTGGCCGACGAAGCGCTGGTCGAACTCGGCAGCTCGCTGTATCACGGCGGCAATCACGAAAGCGGCCTTCCGGCCTGCATGGCCTGTCATGGCCCGAGCGGCTATGGCATTCCGATGACTGGCTATCCAAAGCTGACCGGCCAGCACGCCGATTACACGGCCGATCGCCTGCGTCGCTATCGGACTGGTGAAATCAATGGCGAAGACGATCCGCACAGCCCGGTGATGGTCGAGATTGCAGCCACGCTTAGCGATGAAGAAATCGAAGCGCTGAGTTCCTATATCGAAGGCCTGCATCGAGTTCAATAAGCGGGCATAGTCAAGCCCATTACGGGAACTGTTGCGTCAGTTTTTGGTCTGCTACAGTTCAGCGTGAGTTCAGACACTGGTGCCTAGTCTGTTTTTCACTAGCAGTGCCGCTATTTGAACCACAACCATTTTTTAAAGGACGATGACGATGAAGTTTTCTGCACCTTTACTGGCATTTTTCTC
>JBCCHH010000066.1:0-7335 GCA_039028855.1 Pseudomonadota bacterium
ACAAACAACAGCACAGCCAGAAAAAACAGCTTTTCATAAGCGGCCAGCCGTAATTGGCGCGCGCGAATCGCCGACTCCAGCCAGATCAGGCCGAGCAATGAGATCAACAGAAAACCGGCACCCGCGAGCTTGGGCACCACCAGCCCAAACGCGAGCGTGAAAAATATACTGACCGCGGCAACGCGACCGAGCCAGCCATCAACAGCGACATGACTACCAGAGACTGAATCCGGCAGGGCGGCATCGGCTAACCGCGAACTCATCGGATGAACAGCTTACTGACCGGATTCGGCTGATGCCGTGGTGTCGATCTCATCAAGATAATACTCAGCACTGCAGTAGGGGCAGCGCACTCTACCGGTTTTCTCGATCGGTAAGTAGACACGCGGGTGCGAATTCCACAGCGCCATTCCCGGCATTGGGCAGCTTAACGGTAAATCGCTTTGAGTGACGCGATAGACGCGTTCAGCGTTGGCCTGCATTTTATCTGTAGACGAGGTAGATGCATTCACGGCGGCGTTTTCAAATGGTACGGGAATGCGTATTGTAGCGAGTTCATGTTGCTATCGCTGTTGGTTTAACCGATTTCGCTTTCGGCTAAAATCAGGCCACGCGGCTGTTGCTACAATGATTGTTCCTTGGTTATCGGGATTTAGTTATGCACATATCAATAATCCGCATTCTTCTGACTGCATTACTTGTCGCGCTCACCTCAAGTTTTTTGTATGCACAAGACGATGCGCCGAATATTTATCCTAATCTCGCCGCCAGTCTGATTACACAGGACGCGCTCGTGATTGACGTGCGTAGCAGCGAGGAAATTGATGAGACCGGCCGGCTGGCCAATGCCGAAGCGATCCCGCACAGCCAAGTCGACGCGATTGCTGCGCTAATTGGCCAACAGCAGAATCGTGCCGTAGTGTTGTATTGTGGCTCTGGTCGAAGAGCCGGTCGGGTGATCAACGCCTTGCGTGAACGCGGCTATGGCGGTGGCGTGAATGCGGGTGGCTATGATGACCTGGCCGCCGCACTTTCGAGCAGCGAATAAGCCATCGATCACTACACAATCCGGCTAGAATTACCGAGCTAATGAAACGCACGCGGTAAACTGCGTGATATTCTTGCCGATTATTTCAAACTGCGGATTGACCGCCAAACTACATGACTGAAAAACAACAGCAGATCGCGGCACACAATCGTGCAACGGCGGCATTTATCGATTTGGCCAATACCCTGTCCAAGGAAGACGATCAGGACCCGAAGATCGTATCAGCCGCGCTGATGGCTGCCTCCGGCGTGTACGCGACATTTATCGCCGCCGGCAACGACGGCTATCTGGGCGCCGGTGGCGTCGATAAAGTCGCGGGCTTATACAAAAACAACCTCAGCTATATTCAGCAGCGCAAGCGCGATGAGCTAAAAGCTCAAGGCAAAGTAGCCAAGCCGATTGGACAGGCGGGTGAAACAGTCGATGCGCCGCATGCCGATGCCATTAAAAAAGCACACGAGCATGACGACTGAGATTTACTACGGGTGACAAACCCGGCGTTGAAACTGCAAAAAAGGGCCCTTAGCTCAGTTGGTTAGAGCAGCCGACTCATAATCGGTAGGTCGCAGGTTCAAGTCCTGCCGGGCCCACAATTTATTGTTCAAAACTCTGAAATAAAAAAAGCGGCCCGTGGGGCCGCTTTTCGATCTAGCGATAGAATTGCTATTCGTTCAGGCTTCCTGACGACGGCGCATCAACACCAGCCCTACGCCACTCAGAACAAGCATCAGTGCGATCAAACCAACCCAATTCATCGTCGGTACCACCTCAGCCTCCGGCGGGGGTTCTGGCACAGAGCCGCGAACCGTTATTGTATCCGGGCTCGATGCCGCATTACTCGTGATATCGAACGAACTCATATAGTCACCCGGCGCCGTCGGCGCAAAATTGATCTCAATGTCGCAGGATTCACTTGGATCGAGACTGAACGGAGGGATTGAACACGAAGGAATAAGAGTACCACGCGTTGGCCCAGATAGCATCAGGCTGAAAGGTTCGCCTGGATCACTGATGGCCGTGACATCGAGTGCCGCATCGCCGGTGTTTTCGAGCGTGATGAGCGTCGTTTCCTGATCATTAACGTTTACGAGGCCGAAATCGGTGTCGTCAGTGCTTAGCGATATGGTCGGCTCACCGCCACCACCGCCGCCGGTTACGATACTTAATACTGCCGAATCCAAATTACCCGTGTCGTCCTCGGCTGAATCACCGACACATAATTGCCAGTTTCCAGCAGCAGTTTCGCCGTCAAATAAAGTGCTTAGGTCGCCAGAGTCGGTAGCTGCGCCTGGGTTGGGAATGAAAGAGCATTCACCATCATCTACACATACCACGATATCGCCACCCGCAAAACCGGGCTCTCCCATGGTTTCAGCATCAATCAAACCATTGGTTGTCGAAAAAGTAATCGGACCGCCGATTTCGAGATTCGAACCATGGCCAACGGGGCCAGTACCATCATCGGCTGGTTCGTCCGATCCTGGACGGCTCAGAACTGTCGCGATCGTGCCGTCTGGGCTTACTAGCTTGATCGCCAGATCACCGATCCAGGTATGTTCCATGGTAACCTCAATGTCAACATCATCAACCGTGCCCATGGTAGTTTCATTAATCGTGAGACAGGCCATGCTGCCTAATGTGCCGTCATAGCCATCATCAGGAATCGGTATGGCACCACCCCGAGCCGGAAGATTAGGCTCAACCAGGTTTGGGTCCTTTTCCTGCGCGTACAGCCCCAGGCTGAACGTTAACAGCATAAGAGTCAGAATCCGTTCTGTAATTTTCATTAATTTCCCTCTGTAACAACTTAAAGTACAGGCGCCCCCCAAGGACACCATCGCCTGGATGGTTTATTGGCGTCGATAACAAGCTTATCATCGCAAAATTTAACAATCAAATGACAGCCCGTCCGTTTTGTAAGATCAATCAAATAAAGCGCTCAGAAATGCGATTTTTATCGCATTATGAGTGCGGCCAACAACCCACTCAGCAGCACAAAGCCAACCCAGACGTTATTAAGAAACGCCCGCAAGCAAGCCTGTGGTTCGCGTTCGCGGATCCACCACAGTTGACGCTGCAGCAATAGAAATGCGAGCGCGACACCAGTAAACCAGGCCGGCTCGGGCAGGAATCGCAGGCCGAACAGGACCAGCAGCGCGATCATCAGACCCATAAGCGCTGCGATGATGGGTAGGTCGAAACGACCGAACAGGATGGCGGTGGATTTGACGCCGGCCCTAAGATCTTCGGCACGATCGGCCATGGCGTACTGCGTGTCGTAGACCAGCACCCAGATCAGCGTGACTGCAAACAGCCACCAGGCCGGCTCGGGAATGTGACCGGTTTCGGCCGCAAAGGCCATCGGCACAGACCAGCCAAACGCCATACCGAGCACCACCTGCGGCAGATGAGTGAAGCGCTTGAAAAACGGATAGGTGCCGGCTAACAGCGCACCAAAGGACGCCAGCAAGACCGTCAACGGATTGGTCAGCAAGACCAGGCCGAATGCAATAATCAGCAGCGCGAAGAACAGCAATAGTGCTTGACGTGGCTGAATCTCACCGGCCGCAATCGGTCGATTCCTGGTACGAGCTACGAGCGGGTCGATGCTGCGATCGGCGTAGTCGTTAATCACGCAGCCGGCTGCGCGCATGATGATGACGCCGAGCGTAAATATGACGAAGTTTTTTATGCTTGGCCGGCCTCCCGCAGCAAAAAACAGCGCCCACCAGGTTGGCCACAGTAACAGCCAGATACCGACCGGACGATCGAAGCGCATCAATCGCAGCCAAGCGCCGAGTGAGCCCGAAAACAGGCTGTTTTTTAATATTGTATTCATGCCGTGTGTGACTGTAGCAGGATTGCTTTCGGATACGTCGCTAGATCCAAACCTTCAGCTTGCAGCCGAGCCAGTTTGATCGGGGTTCAGCGGGATACTCAGCGTTGCACAAAAGGCATCGCCATCAATTTCAGTTTGCAGCCGTGCCTGATCGTCGAACGCCAGCGCCAGACGTTTTTCGATATTGTCCAGCGACAGGCCGTGGCCTGAGTGCTTGCAGCCTTGCTCATCGCCGAGCGGGTTGCGGACGCCAATCTGCCATAGATCTGATTTTCGCCAGCCCGACTGAATGCGTAAACGGCCGCCATCTGCTCTCCGCGCAACGCCGTGTTGAATCGCATTCTCAACCAGTGGCTGAATCAGCAGCGCCGGAATGAGTGCATCCAGCGGCAGTGGTTCGGCCATCTGCCAGTCGACCTCCAGCCGATCGCCGAGCCGTAGAGCTTCGATACGCAGGTAGCCGCGCACCAGTTCCAACTCTTCGCCAAGCGTATGCATAGGCTGCTCGCGCAAGCCCGTACGCAGCAGATCGGATAAATCAAGCACAGCCTGCTCGGCCTGCGCGGGCTGGCTGCGAATCAAACTGGCGACAGTGTTTAGCGCATTGAACAGGAAATGCGGCCGGATGCGGGCCTGTAAGGCCGACAGTCGCGCACTTGACTCGGCCCGCACCTGGAGCTGCCACTCGCGGTACAAAACAAGATAACGCAGGAAGACCAGACTTGCGAGCATACTGATCGCAATATTGCGCAGGACGAAATAGTCGGCGCTGATCTTCGGTTCGGTTAGCAGCGGCAGCGGAAACTCAACTACCGCAACCCAAGAAAACAGCGCTGTAAGCAGTTGAATAACGACAAAGATCAGCACAAACGCGATCGTTACCGGCAAACGTACGAGCAAGCTGCGGCCGCTACACAACAGCAAACAGGCGCTAAGCAAAATGCTTTGCACCAATACCGAAACCAGACCCAGCGTGACCCAGAAATCGGTCATGCGATTCATGCCCGCCAGCGTTAACATGATCGAAAGCAAGGTGCCAAGCAGCACGAGCATCAGCAGCGCCTGTGTTTGGCAGAAATCAGGTAAACCGATGGCTGCTCGATCGTTTATAGTGCGCTTCAAAGCCGCAGTTCCAGAATACGTTTAAGCCGCAGACTACGCGGAAACAGCCGACAGCTCAAGCGATTGAACCAATGGCGAGAAAGTAATAATTGGCACGCCGGTAACGCTTGATAATCCCAGCGCCGTAATTCGAATGATCCAGGGCTGTTTTCAGCTCAGGAAAGTTTAGCCAAGCGCAAAGCGCTTGGGGTTTACCAGCAGTCGTCTACTTCTCCGGTGCCGGATTCGCCGCGCTGACCACGATGGTCGAGCGTTAAGCTGCCGCATTCCGGATCCGCTCTCGCGGGTGCGGCTGTCAGGTTAAAGGTATTCGCAGCGGTAACCACTGTAACCGTGTATCTGTCGTTTTCGGAAGTAATCATATCGTTGTTTTGGATCGAACAGTTCGCATCAGCATAGCTACTAAAACGGGTAAAGCAGCGCTCGAGCGTTTGCGCAGTTTGCATTGTGACGGCCTTGCCTTCAGCGCGATTCGTCTCAATCACCCACTGCTGATAGCTCGGAATCGCAATACCAAGAATGATGGCCAGAATCGCAACGGCAATCATGAGTTCGATCAACGTAAAGCCCTTTTGCGCGAATCGCATAGATCGCTGCGTAGCATCTTTTCGAATAGCTGTAATCATCATGTTTCCTGTTCGCGGCCCTGAACCGAGGCAGGGCCGCGTCTGAATTATTTACCGCACAGCATTAGCGTTTCCACGCAACTTACTAACGCGGCTGACGCCATACCTGTCGGCCATCACACAGGGTGCCCAGCGGCTGGAAGCCACCGACGACGCCCCCGGTCAGAATACCAAATTCGGAACACCAGCCTTCACGCGCGATAGCCGGATCGACGCCTGGCGGCAAAGTGGGGGGAGCCGGCGGTGGTGTATTTGGGCCTGGCGGGGTGAAGGCCGGCGGCTGCGCCGGCTTCAGCACTACCGGCGGTTCAACCGGCGCACCGCGACCTAGATCAATCACACCACAGTTAGTACAGAGGCTGTCGAGCAGGCCGCTGCCGCTTTGCGCATCCAATACATACAGGCGTTGATCACCACCAGTGGCGCAGACATCGTCATCGGGCTCAAAACTGGTGAAGATCAATCGGCCGAAAATCACTCGCGCCTTGTTCACTACACGCTCGCCGTTGCCCAGGCTCAAATCCATATACCAGCCGTTTTCGTTGCTCAAAGTACCTTGGACCTGGCCACCGGCGCTGGCCGTAACAGCGCCAAATCCGGCATTTTGATTTATTGCCATGTTCCGATCACGCACGGCCCAGAATCGCTCAACACTATTGCTCTGATTATCACCGGTTTCCAGCAGCCTACCCGTGCCAAAGTAGACAAATACGCCGCCCGACGGGCTGGCAGCCAGGGCCGGGGTAGCAGTGATGGGGCGATTGCTGCTGACGGTATACAACGGAGCGCCACTAAATCCAGCTTCAGCGCGGCTATTATTAAAATCAACACGCCACATATTACCTTTCAGATCGCCCGCATAGGCTCGAGTCGCAAAGGTCTGCGTAACCGGATCCAGCAATACCGCAACGCCGGACAAGCCGTTATCGCCCGCGGCGCCTAGATCAACCTCATCGACCAAACTGCCTTGACCAAACAATCTGCGTACTTGCAACGAAGCCTGACCATTTTCACCGCCATAGCCATTACCAAAGATTGCAACCCAGGTACCGTCTTGCAGCCGGGTGATGACGGGTTCGCCGAAGGTATAGCCGATGGATGGGTCGTCTTCATGAGTTAATTCCCACAACACGCTCGGACTGTCGGGGTTGGTGATATCGATCGCATAGATAGCTCGACCGCCGGCACCGAGCCCGCCGATCAAGATATTTCTCCATCGGCTGCCGTTATAGGCATCGCCAATGGCGATCTGGCCATCGACATAGAACTCATGCTGATAGGACGGTTCAGCCAGTGCGCCGAGCTTGTTCTGCACCGCATATGGAATATAGGCCATGGTTTCAGCGCCATTTTCAGCGTTGAAGCCGTGCAGCATACCGTCATTGGCACCAACGTAGATCACCTCGGCGCGGCCGCCCTTCCCAGTACCATATCCAGTACCACCATCAAGGTAATTACTATATTCGACACCTCCACCCTCAGCATCAGGCAGGCGTGACCAACCTTCATTTATGCCACCCGCCAGCTCCGGTTGCGAATTCACAATATCGCCCAGCACGTGCGTGCCACGCGTACGGAAGCCATTGGAACCCTCCATACTGCGATCGCCGCGGATAAAGTTGATCAGTTGACCGATATCCTGGCCGCTTGAGCCGCTGGCGATTCGACCTTTAATGACAGCCTGTCCCAGAGCATTAAAG
>JBCCHH010000067.1:0-7321 GCA_039028855.1 Pseudomonadota bacterium
GGCCCAAAGGGCGCTTGTTCCTCGTTTGTACGATCCGTTTTGCTTGTTTTCTCGGTCATTGGATTTCTCCTGATTCAAGTCCTTTTACTTTCTCGCTACTGACGTTCTACCCCTTCCCAATCCCTAATTCTTGAAATAAAACATGCATATACATTGATCTATGCACTCACTTCATAAGAAGTAACGAAGCAAGGCCAAAATTTCCTCACCGAATAAGCGATTTTTGGGATTGTTATCTGAGGACTATGGGAAGGCCAGCCGAACGGATCGTTGTTGTTTGATCATTTCCGATACATTGATCGGATTGCAGCCTGCCCTTAAAACGTCTAACGCATGGATATGTCTATCGGCAACTTCTGTTTGCAGAACCCTACTGCCGAATCAGTTCATTACAGCCGCAGTCAACAATATGCGTATTGATACAGCCTATAGCTTGCAGTAAAGCGGTAGCGAGCCCGTTTTTGCGAGTTCCAACGCCTAGTTCGGCGAAACGCCTTGGAGAGTGTTCGGACAGGGCATTAGGCCAAACGCTGGTCAACCCTTGCAACATTACGCCAGCAACACGGCACCACGAACGGACTACCTATATCGGTTTGAAGAAGCGTCGGGGTGTAACGAATCACTAAGCCATAACGGCGATCGGTACAACGAAAAATCCAGGCCGGTTATTCGTAAATGGGGGCTGATTGGAACCTCAGAAGCATCAATATCAACAACTTACTTAATTAGCTGTACGGAGAATTATCGTAATTCCGGCTCAAACGCCTGATTAACCTTGGTAATCAAATGCGCGGTATTCGGATGTCGCTGCGCAGGCGTGCCCGCGACCGTTTCAATTAAGCCAATGGTTGAGCTGATCTGATGTTTAGTAAAAGTATCTTTGCTGGGTGCGAGGAATTTCTTTACGTTATTCCGAACCTCGGTACCATCGCCAAGCAGATGACTGCTGGAAATCAGCAAGCCTGCCGCATCTTTTTTCGACAGACCGAACTCCTGCTCAAATAGATTCAGCAACTGGCCTTTCGATTCTTTGGTCAGGTCTCCATCGGCTTTGGCAACGGCCACCATCAAAATCGCAGTGGCATCCATCGGGCTATCTATCTTGAATACCGGATTGCCTTGATATTTCTTGCGCCATTTGCGTCTTCGATTCCATAAAAATGGATTCAGGCCGGCAAGGTCGATGCCGGCTTCTGCCAGTCGGTTCAACAGAAACAAAATCGTACAAATGGCCGCTAAAGCGCCGAGAATGATATGCATGGTGTACCTCTTTTCGTGCTCAACTCCAACTTCTGATTAACTCATCGCAGTCGCAATCGACGATATGCACTTGGGTATAGCCCATATGTGCTAGCGCGGCTGACGCCAGTGCCGCGCGACCGCCGGTGGCGCAATGAAGCAGGATGGGATGGTCGGCCTGTTTGGCCAACTCACCAATTTTCATTTCCAACACGCCGCGTGGAATATTGATGAATCCTTCGACGCGCTTCTCCGCCGCTTCGGCCGGTTCGCGCACGTCGATACGCAGCGTGTTGGGGTTCTCGCCCATCAACTCCTTCGCTGCGACTGGGGTCAGGCAGTGCACGCTGGCCTTGGTTTCGGCGATTAGTTCCTGTAAGGTTTTCACTTCTCAAACTCCTAAAAGATACGAATGCAAATCACAACCGCCCCGGCAGCCATAGCGACAGCGCCGGCCACCAGGTGATGATGAGCAATGCGATCAACAGCCAGCCCAGGAATGGCAGTGTGGCGCGGTAGATTTCCAGAATGTCTTTATTGAAGCGGTGGCTGGCCAGGAATAAGTTGATGCCGACCGGCGGGGTGCAGTAGCCGATCTGCAGATTGGCTAGGAAGATGATGCCGAGATGGACCGGATCGACGCCGAAGGCTAGTGCAATTGGAATAATCAACGGCGCCATGATGACCAAAGCGGCAAAGATGTCGAGCACCATGCCGACGACAAGCAGCAATAGATTGACGATCAGCAGAAATACAATTTCGCTATTGATATACGGCGCCACGGTATCGAACAGACGCTGCGGCACTTGGGTATCGATCATGATATTGGTCGAGGCCATCGACATGCCGAGCACAATCAGAATCGCACCAACCAGCACCATGGATTCGCTGATGATACCGGGCAGCTTCTTGAGCGAAATATCGCGGCGGATGAATACCAGTGAAATCAGCACCCAGGCCGCGGTGACGACGGCCGCTTCAACTACAAGCAGCCAGCCTGAATAGATGCCGCCCAATACGACAAACGGCAGCGGCAGTTCCCAAATGGCGGCTCTGAGACTTTTCAACACCGGCGGCGCTTCGCCCGGCTCGGGCGGCAGACCGCGTCGCACGTAGATGGCCCAACCGGCCAGCAGGACCAACATGAGCAGCGCCGGCAGAATACCGGCCAGAAACAGGTCTTCAATTCGAATCGACTGCCCGGGCGCGACTTGCTGTGCAACGACGGCATACAGAATCAACGGCAGCGAAGGCGCCAGCAGCACACCCATGCTGGAACCGGCCGTGACCATGCCGAGGCTGAAACGCTCGGGATAGCCGGCCTGTAACAGCGCCGGCAGCATCAGACTGCCGAGGGCAACGACCGTGATGCCCGAAGCGCCCGTGAACGCGGTCATCAACGCAAACAGGCCAAGGCCGAGAATGGCCAAACCGCCGGGCAACCAGCCAAACAGCGCGCGCGTTAGATCGACCAGCCTGCTCGGCGTTTGCGAATGCGCCAGCAGTACGCCGGCAAAAGTAAACAGCGGCAACGCGACCAGTACCGGCGTTTCGCCGATGCGCTGAAATTCGAGTGCGACTACGCTAAGACTCAGACCCGCCTGATGGAAGCCGATGATCGCACCGAGCGCAATCACGGCAAACAGCGGCATACCGAACAGCGCAAGCAGCAGTAATGCGAAAACCAGCATCAAAGGTTGGACTCGTGTTCGGGATTGAACGTGACGGCCGCGCCCATAAAGCGCAGCGCCATCAGCGTAAAGCCGGCCGGGATAATCGCCAGCACTAGCCAGCGCGGTACGTTCAGAAAGGACAGTTCCTGAAACTCCAGTTCCAACTGCACCACCGGCAGGCTCGCGTAGACCATCGCGATGCAGATCAGCCCGGTTGCAAACAGCAGAAAACGGCCGATCCAGCGCGTCCAGAACGACGGCAGCAACTTGCCCAGGACATCGATACGGATATGCTTCGACTCGGCCGCGGCAATGCATGAAGCGATCATGGCAATCCAGAGCACGCCTGCACGCATGGCCGCATCGGACCAGACCAGCGAACTATCGGCCAGATTGCGCAGGCCGATCTGAGTCAAACCGAGCACCACAATCGCGATGAAGATCACGCTCAGCAACGCCACTTCAAACTTGCGAAACAGGCGACCAAAGTCCTGCAGCATTTGACTCAGCATCTCAGCCATACGCGCATGGGCTACTGCTGACGCAATTCGCTCAGACGCGACTGCAGACGATCCAGACCCGGCACTTCGATATCGCCGGCGCTGAGCATCTCGTCAAGCACTTCATTCGAAAGACGCTGCCAGGTTTCGACGTCGGCTTCGACCGGCGCGACAATCTCTATGCCCTGCCCACCCAATGCGGCGCGCGCAGACTGATTCTCTTCATCCACCGAAACCTCCTGTTCGCGAATAGCATTGCCGACCTCGCGCAGGAAAATCTCCTGATGCGATTCGGACAAGCGCTCGAACGACCGACGATCGACCGCAATCGTACCGAAAGTCATCAGCACGGGCAGATCGAGCATATGCGAAGCACGCGAGTGCCATTGCAGAATGATCGCACCCGACGGCGTATTGGCGAAGGTGTTGATCGTGCCGGTTTGCAGGCCGGTGTAGACCTCGGCCATGCTCAGCGGCACAGCCGTCGCGCCGATGCGTTCCAGCACCCGACGAGACAGATCATCACCTTCAGGTGCCCACACGCGTAAACCGCTCGATACATCCTCAGCCGAGGCGATCGAATCGGTGCTGAACAGATAGGCAAAGCCACCGGCCGAAACCGCTGGCGCAACCATGCCCGCTTCGCGCAGCGCGTTCAGGATGAACGGATCAAACTCTTCGCGCAGTGCATTCAACTCTTCAGTATTTCGGAACTGAAACGGTAGCGAGTACAGATTGGTCTCGGGTGCGACCACGGCCAGATCGCCGAGCGTGAACGCACCGCCATGCAGTTGACCCAGACGAATGCGGCGCATCACGGTTGAGGCATCGCCCATCACGCCGCCCGGATAGAAACGGATACGCACCGTACCTTCGGTTTGTTCGTTGACCGCATCGGCCGCGGCGCGGAAGCTGTTCATCCAGCTTGAGCCGTCGGGCGCCAGCGTGGCCAGCTTTAATTCCTGTGCATGCGCACTGTTCAAAAGCAGCATCAGCAGCAATAGCGCCGCCGGCAGTGATTGTTTAATCAACATACAAATCCAGTGTTACTCGTTTTCAGTCAAAAATTGTGGCAGTTTGTTCAAGTAAATCACGCGCTCGAGCCTGGGCAATATGATTGGCCAGTACGTAATCGGGTTGATCCGGGTCGGCCGCAACGACGTCCTCAAGTAACTCGACAAACAGATCACGATCGAACAACAGGCGCGCGTATTGATCGGCCATAAAGACCTTGACTAGCAGGTTTTTATCACGCGAGATTTCCAGTGCGCGCTCGTACTGCTGCAGCGCCAATGCCGGACGACCGCCTGCAGCCGGCGGGCGCTGGCTGTTCAATACGGCCAGATACAGCCACACACCGCCGTCGTCATGTTCAGGCGATTGTTCGGTGACCCATTCAAGCAGCGCTTCGACCTTGGGCAAGTCGGCCAACGCGGAAAAATCATCGCTAGCCGAGGCAATCCAACCGGCCCAGGTGGTACCGAGAATGTAGGCCGCGTCCAGCGCATCCTTCGGCAGACCCTGCAAATCCTGTTCGAACTCGAGAAACGGCCGGCTGCGGATATCGCACAGCAGCTCGCTTTCCAGACAGGCTGCCTTGCGCGCCTGGTCAAGCGCGCGCTGATTGAGGCTACGCGCGGTGTCGGGCCGATCAATAAACAAGCCAGCATAAGCACTGGTCAGTTGAGCCAGCGACATCAGCGTTTGCGCGTTCTCGGGATTATTCTGCAAACGCGCTTCGAGAATCAGCAGAAAGGCCGGCAGGCCGCGCTCGATCATAAGTGGCTCGTCGTAATTGAGTACGGCGGTTTCGAGATCGTTGGAAAAATCGACCACGGCCTGATCAATCAGCGATGCACAACCGCCCAGAAAAGCGATCAGGCCAATCAGTGGCGCACGGCGAACCCATCGAGAAACTGTTGTCATGGCGCGCGCACTACCAGGCCGTTGGCCTCGGCCGTGTTCTGCATCAGTGTGGCGACCGTCATCGGCCCGACCCCGCCCGGCACCGGCGTCAGCCAGCCCGCACGCTGTTGCACAGCATCAAAATCCAGATCGCCACGCAGCGTGCCGTCGGCCATCCGATGAATGCCGATATCGACCACCACCGCGCCCGGCTGGATCCAGTCTGGATCGACAATATCGGGCTTGCCAACCGCGACAAACAGGTATTCGGCCTGACGCACCAGTTCCTCCAGGTTTTTGGTAAAGCGATGCGCTACGCTGACCGTCGCCCCGGCCAGCAGTAATTCCAGCGCGAGCGGCCGGCCGACGATATTGGAAGCGCCGACGACGACCGATCGCGAGGATTTCGGATCGAGTTGATAGGCGTTGAGCAGGGTCATGACACCTCGCGGCGTACATGGACGCAGGCCCGGATCGCGCAGCACCAGTCGGCCGACGTTGACCGGGTGAAAGCCGTCGACATCCTTATCCGGATCAATCCGTCGCGTGACGGCCAACTCGTCCATATGACCCGGCAGCGGTAACTGCACGAGAATGCCATCGATGTCCGGATCGTCGTTCATATCATCAATCAGCGCCAGCAGGCTTTTCTGATCGGTGCCGTGAGGCAGGCGGAAATCACGCGAAACCAGACCAGCACGCACACAGGCTTTGACCTTGTTACCCACATACACATCCGAAGCCGGGTCGTCGCCGATCAACACCACCGCCAGCCCCGGCGCGCGCTTACCGCGTGCAACCGAATGGCTTACCGCCTGCGCCACATTGGCAATCAAACGATCGGCCACGGCGCGACCGTCCAGATTCTGGGCAAGCTCGGCGGCAGATTCGGGGGGACTGTCGAAGCTCATAGTTGTGTATTGTATCGGCCATGCCTGCAGCGATTGCGACGCTTTAGTGACAAAAGCGTATTTACCGCAGCTTATGCAGATATACGCTGATGAAAAATCAAAAGCACGGGGCCGCGATGCATTTCAGAGGCCAGAATCTGTCTTCAGTACAGCGCCTCAGTCTTGCACAGTAACCTTCAAGTTTATTGTTAGATAAGCAGATCTAATCTGCGTTGATCTGCGTAATCTGCGGTTAGCTTTTCTGCTTCAGTCGCAGTAAATTCACGCTTCAAGCAACCAGTTCGCGGCCTTGTCACCGCTGCTCCAGGCACCTTCAATACGGCTGCCGGCCAGCCAGTCGCCGGCGATCGCCAGACGCTGTTCCGGCAGGTTCAGGAAACCGAGATTCTTCTCTGAATGACCCAACGCATAGCGCCAGCGATGCGCGATGCATAGGCTGGGTTCAGGCAGGTTGAAATCAAACAGCGCATCGAAGGCCCGCAACAGCAACTCGGCCAACTCTTCGAACGACTGCTCCAGATGCGCCGCCGACCATTCGGGCCCGGCATGCAGCACCCAGTGATTGCCGCTACGCTGCGGCTTGCTCGAATCCAGTGCGATCCAGTTGATCGGGTTATCGTTATTGACAAATGCGGCGTCGAAACCTGTATCGATGGGTTCATTGAACGAAATCATGGCAGCGATACTGGGTTGCAGATGAATGTTGGCCAGTTCGGCATGCAGCGGATGCGAGACACCGAGCAATTCAGCCGTTTGCACCGGGGGTGCAGTGATTAGCAGGCGCTGTGTGGTCAGCACTTCATCGCTATCGTCCAGACCGATCTGCCACTGGCCATCAAATTCGATCGACGCTGCACGTGTCTGAAAACGACAGTCGAGCGATTCGGCCATTTTTTTGCACACACCGTTCATGCCTGGCACGGCAACAAAACGATGGGTGCCGCGTGGATCGCTGTGACCATCGGAATCGCCGAGTACGGTCAGACGTGGGTTCCAGGGTTCGACCCAACCGGCGTCTTGCCACTGCTGCAGATGACGGGCAAATTGGGCCGAGCGCGCACTGAAATACTGTGCGCCGTGATCAAATCGGGCC
>JBCCHH010000068.1:0-7262 GCA_039028855.1 Pseudomonadota bacterium
GAGCGTTAGCTAGGGCGGACAGAGCATAGTTTAGTTTCCTTTTTTGTTTGTGGTTCCGAAGTCTTTTCCTTAAGGACTTCAACAGTTTTGATACCCCGTGCCTGAGCTGCAAGCGATAGTGTCACAAGTGTTGCAAGGACCGCACCAGATACCTGATTTGGGTAGTGCAAGAGGTAGTACACGCGTGGCATACTACCACATCGTGTATAGCGCTAGCATGCATGCATGAGAATTCAGCCTGGGAGCCATCCGACACTGGGGACACTTATCACAAGCAGGCAAGTCCCCAGTGACACTGAGTAGCAAGCAGGATGGTTACCTGGCCACTTGCATACAAAGTGAGTGCTCTTATACAACTTACAATAACAGCCGCTACCATCACGCCAAACCCACTCGCGAGCAACGCGCTACAAAGCCACTGCCGTGGTGCAGCCAGTTGCATTGTAATCTGCAGCCCAAACCAGGGAAACAAAGCCTGAATGAAACGCATACATAATGATCGTGTGGGCCATGCGCGTCGCCCAGCCCTGGCCCCAGAAAATTGGATCCAGCAGAAAAGTAAGTTCAAGCGCACGCGTATCTTCTGCATGCAAACGGCTTAAGCCCATCAATTGCAGAGTAGAAGGATCGTGCAGCAGCCACAAACCACCCGCAAACCGATCATGATCCAGCGGTGAAGCTTCGACCCAATCGTGCGCAATTTGAACAGGCGGCGCCTGACCGTCGGCCAAGTATTGATAGACCTCGGGCAGGCAAAACAGACGATGAATACTTTCGACATCTTCCGGTCTCGCCAATCGCAAACAGGGTTCCGGTTTTGCCATTGATAGAATCCTTCACAGCTAATCTGCGTTGTAAAAATGCCCTCCCATCGTAGTATCAAGAGCATTGACCATTTCGATGGAGCACGTCAGGGATGAACCAACTCATCCGCGGGCGTTGAACCGGACATGATCAGAACATAATCGAAACCCATGGCCATTTGCAGCAGCCTGCTATGCAAGCCTTTTGCTTGCGCAATGATGCGCGGGCGCAGTGGCGCGAGATGAATCAGCGTGAACTGATCGTCAAACGCGGCATCGACAATCGGCTCCAAGCCGTTGGCATAGCCGTCTTTGGCCGGTGCCGGAACGTAACTCCAGCGTGTCGGGTCAAACCGGGCAATGTCTGAATCGACACCCGGCAATACGAGAACCGATACGCTCGACCGGCCTTCGATCTGCGCCAACTCCGGAATCAGTGCGCCCAGATCCCAGCTATGGTTCGTGTTCAGACCACGCAGCAGATGCGAGGCGCCAAACTTGGCCATCACGCGTGGCTTTGGCTCATTCGGCGGTAGTGTCTGCCAGTGGGCCAGAAAATTTTTGCGCAGCAAGGCGCCGCGCTGAACATTCGAAGCATAGCCCTGCCCGGTTGTCCAGAACCGATTGATGATCAGCGTCTGTTCGAGCGTATCCAGAATCGAGTTGACTTCAGCGTTGCGTTCAGGCCAGACTTTTCTCAGATTGGCTACCAACTCCGGGGCGCCGGAAAAACTAAATACAAACTGTGGATTGCCGGTTTCCGCCCACTGGCTCCAGCCCGTATCGGATGCCCGTACAAGCGCGTCGAATGCATCATGAGCGCCGGGCGGTGGGCCAATCGCGCTGAGCCTGCGCAATAAGGTCCGATCGCCGGCCACTTCGTAGTCACAGCCCCACAAGGCCGGTTCACCTTCGGGTACCGCCGCACGAATCGTGGCCAGCAGTTCGGCCTCCTGCTGCATGCCGAAAAAGGCCGGCTCGCCGCCGGGCTCCGCATACAGCGCACGCAGACCATCCAGGCCGTCGGCCAATGCCTGATCTACCGCATCGGCCATGGGTGGAGAAATCTCAATCGCGAGCCGTCGATAACCGACTTCGGCCAGATCCCGAAACAACTGCGCCGCAAGAAGAGGATTTTCGGCAATACCATGTTCTTCCCCAATCAGGAAGAAGTGTGCTTGACGACCTTCATCCAGCAGCGTTTCGTAACCGGGGCCCGAAAACATCTCGCCGTTAAAATGGATCGGCTGGCGATGCGATTGTGCAGCTACAGTCAGTTCGTCTTCACCACTGGCCAGAACCGCGTGATTGAATAACAGCATGCAGATCAGCGCCAGCATAGCCAGCCGGCCACCATGGATTATGCCCATATCATCGACTCCTCAAATAAGATTCAATTACTGTACTGGGTTCATCACCCGATCAGCAAGCAACCACGTTGTGCAGGAGCGAGCCTGCTCGCGAGAGATTTTATTTTTTACATGATCTCCCAAAACCTCTAATAGTCCGCAAGCTCGCGCCACGTCATCAACTCCAGTCGTCCTGCTTGGCATCATGACGCGGACGAAACACCGGGCCCATGCCTAAGCAAAGCAGAATCAGCACAATCAAGCCTGCGGCATTCAGCGTCGGCACCGCTACACTCTCCGGCAACACGGGTTCAAACTCAAAAGCACCGCGATCCACACTCGCGCCCTTGATTCGGTCGTTACCGGCCAAATCGCTGACGATATCCAACGGCACGACACTCGAATCGCCCGAGTCAATCGCTGGCGAAGCGGCATGCAACTGTGGACTGCCATCGAATAAAGGATCAAGCGCGAGGAAATTCGGGCCCGGCGTGAATTCATCCGGGTTGCCCGGTGCGAAACCCAGGTTGTAGTCATTAACCACCACAGAATCGCCTAAAAATCTGAAATTCTGTTCGATACTGTTGGTCACGATATTGTTATAGACAAAAGTTCGAACGTCCGGCGTGGAAGCAGACGTGACGGTAATACCGCTGACGTTATCGACCAGGGTGTTATTGATAATCCAGACATCGCCCTCGGCCGTGCTGTCTGAAGGCGCTACAACCACCACCGAAACGATATTTTCACCCCCATCCTGTCCAAAGGCAAGATTGTTGATGATGCGTCCATCAAGGCGACCAAGCTCATTAGAATCCATAAAAACGGCTGCATCGTACCGCTGACCCTCAAAACGGTTGCCAATCACATCCACGTTCATATCGGTCAGTCGTCCAATCGGGCCATTGAAATCCAGCACGGCTCCGTCAAGGATATTGACAGACTCGAACAGATTATTGCGCACCAGGCCCTCGTTGCCGCTGGTCCAGGTACTGAACGCAGTGACAACCGATGAGAACCGATTGAAGGCACGGATCACATTGTCTTCAATCACGAATCGAATCGGCTCGGAGGCCGACTCGCTGGAACCTACAATGCGAATGCCTCGACCAGCGACTTCCTGAATCTCATTACTGCGAAAGGCGAAATCGAGTGCTGCATCGCCGTCGCTATGCCGGACTTCCATCTCAAGCCCGGCAAAGGTCAAACCTTCGATCGTCACTGAGACCGGGCCGCTGTCGTTTCTGAAATTCCAAACCATCGGCAGCTCAAACATCGGCGTGAAACCGGCCGCCGCTCGAATCGTCAGGTTTTGATCAACGCTGAGATCGTTGATCGGCGCAATCGAATTGGCATTGATTTCGATGATGGCACCATCCGGCTGTGAATCAATACAAAGCTGCAGGCTCGCTGGGTTATCGCACGGTGCCGGTGCATTCGGCCAGTTGACCTGGGCCAGCGCAGGTAGGCTCATGCACAGTAATAGCAGGCCGACCAGCGATGTGTTCCAGTAGGGTTTGTACATAGTATGTTCTCCAGTTTCCGTAAAACGAAGCGGATGGCACTTAGCGATGGTTCGTGGCCGCAGCACTGATTTCATTCGGACGGCTTTCGTCGACAGCAGGACGCCAGCGCGGAATCAGCATCGGCACGCGACGGCAGTAGTCGGCATATTCAGGGTGGGCTCGGTGCAGGTCGCGTTCTTCGAGTCGAACGCCGATTAGAATGTAGGCCGTGGTCGCCAGCGCAAAAACCAAATGGGCGACGGTCATAATCGGTGCGGCCCAGAACACGAGCAGAAACCCAACGTACAGCGGATGACGCACCAGCCGGTACAAGAATGGCGTGCCGAATGGCAGCGGCGTGTAGTCACGCCCTTTCCAGTTCAGCCAGATCTGACGCAGGCCGAACAGATCGAAATGATTGAGCAGAAACGTGCTCAGGAAGATAATGACCCAGCCCAGCGCGAACAGACTGTAGATGACTGCATTTGCAAGCGGGCTTTCGACCTGCCAGACAATGCCGCCCATCGGCTGCCAGAACATAAATACTGCAGCCAGCGCGATGCTTGAAGCCAGCACATAGGTACTGCGCTCAGCAGCGGCTGGAATCCAGCGCGTTAGCCAACGCTTGAAAAACGGCCGCGCCATCACACTGTGCTGAACGGCGAATACGGCAATCAAACCGAGGTTGATCAACAGCGCTTCGGTAAAGGGAACCTTGGGAACGCCGTCAATGCTGACCGGCACCAGGAAATTGCCGATAAAGCCGATGGTGTAAAGAATCGTTGCAAAGAAGATTGCGTAGGATAAAATCCCGTAGAGCATGAGCAAACTGCGTTTCATTGTGTGTTCCTCCGGTGCTTCTTGAATGAGTTCATCCGGGGTTCGCAGTTGATGCCCCGTGACGATTGAGGCGCACTATGAAATGCGCTGTCCGCGCAATCTTGACGGAGGTCTGACGCGTTTCTGACCGGTTTCTGACCTGAAAATAAAGTCTTTTAAAACAAATAGATGGAAATCACCCGGGTGCAGTTTGGAGCGTTTGAATTAAACCAGGATCGGCGCGAACTGACCCGCGATGGTGAAGTCGTGGAGCTTCAGTCACGCGTGTTTGATCTGCTCTCCTACCTGGTCACGCATCGCGATCGTGTGGTCAGCAAGGATGAACTGATGGATGCGGTCTGGCCGGGCCGAGTGGTGGGCGAAGCAGCGCTGGCCCGGGCCATCATGAAAGCGCGCAAAGCCGTTCAGGACGATGCCAACCAGCAGGCCTTGATTCGTACCGTGCACGGGCATGGTTACCACTTTGTCGCGGAATGCCGGGAAATCAGCCCGGCGACGGCGGAAAAAAACGCAACTCCTTTGGCGACGGCCGATCAGCCAGCGGCTACTGGAACCTCACCTGCGGCTGTCGATCCGACCAATGCTCGCAATACGCCATGGGCGATGCTGGCCGCTGCGATGCTGATCGCCGTGGCCGTACTCACGCTGGTGATCGCGCCCTGGCGTTCGGATGAAGTGACGGCCGATCAAAACATGCTCCGGATGGCCGTGCTGCCGGTGATTGATCGAACCGGCGACCCGGAGCTGGCCTGGAGTCGCTTGGGCCTCATGAGCTTCGTGCGCGCGCAACTGGCCGAAGCGCCCGAATTTCAGACCGTTCGCGATGGCGATGTGCTGGCACTGGCTGATCAACAGGGCTGGGACGGCCCGCTGGTCGGCGAAGCAGCCGAACAGGTATTCGAACAATTAATCCAGGTGCAGGGCGTTAGCCATGCGCTGCTGCTGGAACTGGTTTCGGACGTAGCCGGATTTCGCATGAACTGGGCGTTACACGAAGTCGGACGGAATCCACGCCAGGGCACCATGGTCGGCGCGGACGGCACGCAACTGGCGGCCGGTGCCGTACAAGCCGTATATGGCAACCTGCTGGGTCGCAGTCGGCTGGTGGCGGAAACGCCGCTGATTTCTGAAGATTCGTTTCTGAATGAAGCGTTCTCGCGCGGCATGGCGCTTTCGCTCGAGGGCCGTTGCGGCGAGACCGAACGCTATTTCAACGTGATTATCGAAGAAGAACCCCATCGTTTCGCGCCGCGCTTCGAACTGGCCTCCTGCCTGCGCATTCTCGGTCGCAATGATGAGGCCGAGCCGTTACTTGAGGCGCTGATCGAAGAGCAGCGTTCGTTAGCGCAGGACGAGCATCTGGCCAAGGCACTGATGACCCTCGGCGTGCTGTACAACCGTACCGGGCGGCTCGATCTGGCCGATACGACGCTGAGCGAGGCACTGACCTTTGCCGAGTCGGCCGGCAGTTGGGAACTGGCCGGACGCATCCTCCAGAATCAGGCCATTCTGGCCGAAGATCAAAACAACTGGGCGGAATCCGAAGCCCTGCTCGATCGCTCGGTGCTGGCCTATCAACGCGCCGGGCGTGAAGTGCTGCCGGGACAAATCGCATCCCACCGGGCCAATCTGGCGATGGATCAGGGCCGGCTGGCCGAAGGCGACGCCTATCTGGATGAAGCCATCGCCGCGTTTCGACTGGCCGGCGATCGTCGCAACGAAGCCATGATGCTGAACAACCGCGGTTATCTGCGGCGTCAGCAGGGTCAACTGGACGAAGCGCAGCAATTTCATGAACAGTCGTTAGCCATCCGACAGGCGATTGGCGACCGGGTCGGGGTCGGTCGAATTTACGGCATGCTGGCCGGCGTGCACTCGGCCAGCGGCGATTATGCGGCGGCGCGCGATGCGGCCGAATCGGCGCGCTCGATTGCCGAAGAAACCGGCGACCGGCTGTACAATGCAATTGCATTGGCCTCGTTAGGCGACGCACAGCGCAACCTGGGCGAGATGGTCGAAGCGCGTTCCAGCTATGAGCAAAGTGGTGATGTGTTCCGCAGCATTGATGATCGCATGCGCGCGCTGATGATCGATCTGCGACTAGCCCGGCTTGCACTGGACGATGACGATCCGGCAACGACCGAGCGCGTCGCGCTGCGAGTCCGCGACAAGGCCGCCGAAACCGGTCTGGCCCAGGCCGAGCTGGACGCGATGGAATTGCTCGGCGATGCCTATCTGGCCGCCGAAAAAGTCGACGACGCCAGCCTGACCTACGCACAAACGCTGGAGCGCGTGCGCCAGACCGACTGGGTGGCGCGCGAGGCGCGCCTGTTGATCAAGCTGGCCCGACTGCACATGGATCAGGCTGACCTCGAATCCGCCGCGGCGCTGGTCGGGGCACTCGCAGCCCAGGAATCGAGCCTCGCTTCATTGCGCATTCAGGCCCGCTACGCCGCCGAAACCGGCGATGCGACCACGGCCGTGAGCCTGCTCGAGCGCGGCCAGGCGCTCGGTAGCCCGAGTTGGTCTTCCGAAGACGACGCAACCCTGGCCGCTTATCGCGATGCATTGCCCTGATCGAGCAATCCTGCAATTCAAACCTGAATCAATCTTCAAAACCATCAGCAAACAAAACTTCCGAGAGTGGCGCCTGATCGTCATTTCGAATTACGCCGGTTCCAACCGAATCAAAAGCCCGCCAGACACCACTATCCTGGCGCCCCAAAATACGGACGAAAAAGGTTTCATCCGGCTCGAAGTCCTGA
>JBCCHH010000069.1:0-7205 GCA_039028855.1 Pseudomonadota bacterium
GCGCCTCAGCATTCGTCCGACCAGCGTGGTCGATTCGGTCGAGGCGATTCGGAATCTGCTGGTCGATACCACCAACGACGGCCGGCTGATTTACCTACGCGATGTGGCGCACGTCTGGCGCGGCTATGAGACTCCGCCGCAAATTCTGTACCGCTTTAACAGCGAACCGGCCATCGCGATCGGCGTGTCCGGCGTGCTTGGCGGCAATATCGTGCAGATCGGTGAGGCCGTTGAAGCCAAACTGGCTGAAACCGAAGCTACCCGACCGCTGGGCATGCAACTACACCAGTTCTACAATCAGGCGCAGGAAGTCGAAATCGCAGTCGATAACTTTGTCGTCAATGTGGTCGCGGCGCTGGTGATCGTCATCATCACGCTGCTGATTTTTATGGGCCTGAAGTCAGCCTTTGTGATTGGCTCAATTCTGCTGTTGACGATTGCAGCAACGCTGGCAACCATGCAATTGGTCGGAATTCCCATGCACCGGATTTCGCTCGGCGCATTGATCATTGCGCTTGGCATGATGGTGGATAACGCGATCGTGGTGACCGAAGGCATTTTGGTCGGCGTGAAAAACGGCCAGAAGAAACTGGAGATTGCCAAACGCATCGTGACCCAGACCAAATGGCCATTACTCGGCGGCACGCTGGTCGGCATCATTGCGTTTGCGCCGATTGGTTTTGCGCCGGGCGATACCGCCGAATATACCGGCCACCTGTTCTGGGTGATCCTGATTTCGCTGCTGTATAGCTGGCTGTTTGCGATTACGCTGACGCCGTTATTCTGCTACTGGCTGTTCAAGGAAAACAGCGATACGGCACAAGCGGCCAGCCGCCCCAATGCCTTCTTCCGCGGCTATGCGGCGTTGCTGAAGCTGGCGCTGCATGCCCGGATGGTCGTGGTAGTCCTGGCGGTTGCTCTGTTTGCGGTTTCCCTGTGGGGTTTTCAGTTTGTCAAATCCGGCTTTTTCCCGGCTTCGACCACACCGCAGATGGTCGTCGATTACTGGCTGCCGCAGGGCGCGCGTATCGAACAGACGCAGGCTGATATCGAACAGATCGAATCGTTCGTGCGCGAACTCGAAGGCGTGGAGATGGTTCAGACCTCAATTGGCGCTGGCGGCCTGCGCTATATGCTGATCTATAGCCCCGAGCAGCCAAACAGCGCCTATGGTCAACTGCTGGTGCGCACACAAGATTATCGGCAACTCGATGGTCTTATGCTCACGGTCCAGAACCATATCGACCAACAATTCCCGAATTCGCAAGCCAAAGTCTGGCGCTTTGTGCTCGGGCCAGGCGGCGGATCGAAAATCGAAGCGACCTTCAGCGGGCCCGATCCGGACGTACTGCGCAGCCTGGCCGACCAAGCCAAAGCCGTGATGATTGCCGATGGCGGCGCGATGTCGATCAAGGATGACTGGCGTCAGCAGGTGCCTAGCATTCAGCCGATTTATTCGCATGTCAAAGGTCAGCGTGCCGGGATCTCGCGTTCGGATCTGGCGAGCGCTATCGAAACCAATTTTTCCGGCGCTACGGTCGGTGTGTATCGTGAAGACGACGATCTGATTCCGATCATTGCACGCGCGCCGATCAATGAACGACTCAGTATCGATAACATCCAGAATATTCAAATCTTGAGTCCACTCAGCGGCAGACGAGTACCAATTGCCCAGGTCACCGACGGCTTTGAAACTGTGTGGGATAACGGCACGCTGAAAAAACTTGACCGGACCTGGACGATCAAGGCGCAAAGCGATCCGCTGCCCGGGCAGCTGGCTTCCGATCTGTTTCAGCGTGTTAGGCCACAGATCGAAGCAATCGAACTGCCGCCTGCTTATCACCTTGAGTGGGATGGCGAATTTGGTGACTCGCAGGAGTCGAACGAAAACCTGGCTTCAACTATCCCGCTCGGCTTTCTGGCCATGGTGCTGATCGTCGTCATCCTGTTCGGCAGCGTACGTCAGCCGGTCGTAATCTGGCTGGTCGTGCCGCTGGCCTTGATTGGCGTCGTATTCGGTCTGGTCGTTACGCGAACGCCGATGGAATTTATGGCGTTGCTCGGTTTGCTGTCGCTATCGGGCCTGCTGATCAAGAATGCGATTGTGCTGGTTGATCAGATCGATGCCGAAATTCATCAGGGCAAGGCACGACTGGATGCGGTCATTGAAGCCTCAGCCAGTCGCGTGCGCCCAGTCATGATGGGTACGCTGACGACCGTGCTCGGCGTACTGCCTCTGTTTGGCGATGCCTTCTTCCGATCCATGGCCGTCGTCATTGTGTTCGGCCTGACCTTTGCAACCGTACTCACGCTGATTATTGTGCCGGTGTTATACGCCATGTTTTTCCGCATCAGAAAAGAGGAGATCGGCCATGTCGTTTAAATGGATTGCAATCATCGCCATCAGCTTGATGCTCGTAGCCTGCGCCGTGCCTTCACAGCGAGAAGTCGAACAACAGGTCGATCAGGCCGTCAGCGAAGAATTGCCCGAAGTCAGTCAGGCCTGGCAAACGGCCACGGCCGCCGGTCCGGTTCAGGTCGGCTGGATCGACAGTTTCAACGACCCGGTGCTGTCTCGTCTAGTACGCGAAGCGCAGGCCAATAACCCGAGTCTGCGCGCGGCAGCGGCCGGCGTAGAACAGGCCAGGGCGCTGGCGCGGCAAGCCGGTGCAAATCTTACGCCCGACATCAGTCTCACGGCCGGGGCAGGGCGTGGCGGACAGTTTGAAAGCGACAACGCACCGCGCAACGACTTTAGCGTGGGCTTGCAGGTCGGTTGGGAAGTCGATCTCTGGGGCCGGATTCGTTCCGGTACGGCGCAGGCAGCCGCATCAGCGCAGGCCGCTGAAGCCGATTACCGATTTGCCCAGTACTCACTGGCTGCGAATACCGCGCTTGCGTATTTCATTGCGATCGAAGCGAATGTACAGACAGCCATAGCAAGGAATAATCTTAGCGTGCTCGAACGCACTCAGGCCATTGTCGATGCGCAGTTTAACGAAGGTCTTGCTTCAGCCCAGGATGTTGCGCTGTCGCGTACTGATCTGGCTACAGCCCAGGAACAGGTCGCGACACTCGAAGGCGCGCAACGCAGCGCACAGCGCGCACTGGAGTTGTTGTTAGGGCGCTATCCGGCAGCCGATATCGAAGTGCGCGAAGCGCTGCCTGAACCACCAGAGCTACCACCCGCCGGTTTGCCTTCCGAACTGCTGGAGCGTCGCCCGGACTTGATCGCGGCCGAGCGCCGCGTAGCGGCCGCATTCAATGCAACCAACCAGGCCAAAGCCGCGCGCCTGCCTAGCCTGAGCCTGACCGGCAATCTGGGCGGTTCATCGCCTGAGTTATCCGATGTCCTGAACCCAGCCAATGTTGCCTGGAATATCGGTACGAGCTTGCTTGCGCCCATTTTCGATGGCGGTCGTCTACGCGAGAATGTCACCATTGCAACGGCCGAACAGGAAGCATCGCTGGCCCAATATGCCGATGCCGCGCTGCGCTCTTTCTCTGATGTCGAGACCGCGCTGGATCAGGGTGTTGTGCTCGATCAGCGTGAACAGGCCTTGCATGAAGCCGTAGATCAGGCCAGCGAAGCCTATCGCCTGGCCGATCTGCGCTATCGTGAAGGTGAAACCAGCCTGATCGATTTGCTGACCATCCAACAGCGCGAACTCGTCACGCGCAGCAACCGATCTTCAGTCCAGCGTTTGCTGCTCGAACAGCGTATCAACCTGAATTTGGCACTCGGCGGCAGTTGGGAGTAGCCGGGCAGGGCATGCGTTCGGTCCGATCGTGCTGATTCAGATCCTGATCGCCAGCATCATGATCGTCATCACGGTCGTGATTGAAGCTGTGGTAATTGCGCTGGCTACGGTGGCGTTGAATCGAAACCGGCAGCGACTGGCCCGAGTCAAGCAGTTGCCTAGAACCGTAGTCACACTCAGCCTGCTGACCTTATGGCTGATGGCAGGCATTGGCATAGCGTTGGTGTCCTGGTCATTGCTGTTGCTATGGCTGGGCGAATTCGACAGCCTGCACGCAGCGATCTATTTCTCCAGCGTATCGGCCACCACGCTGGGTTATGGTGATTCTTTGCTATCGGAACGCTGGCAGTTGCTATCGGGCTTTATCGCGGCCAATGGCCTCGTGCTGTTCAGCCTGAATACTGCGTTCCTGTTCGAAGTACTAAGGCGTTTGAACCAGACCACCGAGCAAACCTGAAATTGCCCTGCTGGGTCTGTGCAGTTTGCTGCATGAGCCAACGATTTTATTCAATCGTTGCTCAAGCGTGATGGTGTTAAACCAAAATAGCGTTTGAACGCGTTGCGAAAATGAGGTGCATTCCGATAGCCTACCGAGGCGGCTGCAGCGGCTACCGATTTTCGTTCAAGCTGAATCGCCTGTCGGGCCCGTTCCATGCGTTTTGACAAGACAAACTCATACGGCGTCAGGCCAGTCGCAGCTCGAAACGAACGGATCAAATGATAGGGACTGACTAAAGCAACATCGGCCAATTGCCGAATCGTGATCCGACCGTTCAGATGCTCATCCACATATTCATTGATGCGGTTCAGCCTTTGGTGATCGAGCGGTAATCGGGTTGCGCGCCGGGGCGCAGAGTCGAGATAAGCCGTCATCAAATGCATTGTCAACGCGAGCATTGACGCTTCTGCTGCAAGCGGATCCATCGGCCAGCCGCCGAGAATATCGGCACGATATCGTGTGCAGACCGACCACATAACCGGGTCGCTCATGTCATGACGCTCAGGTAGCTCGTTCAGCGTAGCGCAGCCCAGTTCAGCCGCTACTTGCTCGAGCAGGACATCCAGGATCCGGATTTCCATGTATTCCGAGGGTGTGTCATCGTACAGAAATTCGATCGGCTCGAAACCATGCATGCCGCCTTGCCCGACCGCGAAGGATCGGGTTTCGACCCGGCCATTGCCTCTTCGAACGATTGAACGCTCGCTCGGCAGGAAGGCCAGGTCAATACTATTTGCAGCGCTGGTGGTCTTGACCTGAATTTCACCGGCCGCTGGCTGGCGACCGTACACGAGTGAAAAGGTCTCAAAGCACTTTTCTGCGCGGAAAGGCTCGATGCAATGCACGAATATTGCTCTTTTCGTTGTCTAGATCGCGATTCTGTTGCTTTTGAACGTTTTCATTTTTAGCATGGTCGCACACTTTTGTCTGGCCTCAGTCATTGCTTATTCATCGCGCTGGCACTCATCCATTTCATTCATCGAGGGCCAGGGCCGAACTGCAAGGAAACAAGGAGAAGCTTCGTGGAAAAAGTGACGTTTACTATAGCGGATACTCAACTAGTTGGTAATTTGCATACCCCTGCAAAGGGCAGTGGACACCCGGCCGTGGCCATTATTGGTCCGATGACCTATCAAAAGGAACAGGCTCCGACTCAGTACGCAACGCGTCTGGCAAATGCGGGTTTCGTTGCGCTGGCCTATGACAGCCGGTATCGCGGTGAAAGTGGCGGCGAGCCCCGGGCCTGGGAAAATCCGTTTGATAAAGTCGAAGATCTGAAGGCCGCTGTAAATTATTTGAAGTCTCGGGATGACGTGGATGCCGAACGCGTGTCGATTCTGGCCATTTGCCAGGGCAGCTCGATTGCTTTCCGGGTTGCAGGCGAAGTGGATGATATACACGCTCTGGCAACCATTGCCGGACATTATCGTGACCCTGAGGGCGACATCGAATGGCTGACGCAACAAGGCTTGGAAGCTCGTAAGGCCCAGGGTGAGGCCGCGAAGCGCACGTTTGAGCAAACCGGCGAGGTCGATTACGTCAAGGCCGTCGACCAAACCGATATGAATGTCGGTATGCCGGGCGAGTTCGTTTGGGTCTGGTATCAACCATGGGCGGATCGAGGCGAGTGGGAAAACCGCTATGCCGTGATGAGTGATGCTGCTTTACTGCGCTATGAATCGATCAGTGCAGCTCAAGGCCTCACATGTCCGTGGCTGATGATTCATGGCGACAACTGCTTCCTGCCAAGCGCAGCCCGACGGCATATGGACACGGTGCCCGAAACAACAAAAACAAAAATGATTTGGAACGACACACCCCATTTGGCCTATTACGATCAAGCCGATGCGATTGATTTTGCAACACAGCAAGTGATTGACTGGTTCAGCCAGTAGCCTATCCAAGACTCTTAGGCCGTTTTGGTTACTCTGAATCGAGCAATTGGCAAAAGGCCTGTACTTTTCTCGAGCGATGAAGGTCGACATGGGTGACGATCCAGGTCGGTTCGCGCCACTCCGGTTTCGGCGGGTGAATTTCAACCAGGTCGGCCCGGCCGTGCGTCAGAAAATCGGGCAGAAATCCGATGCCCATGCCGGAAGTAACCGCGAGCCACATGAACCCGACTGAGTTGGCTTTTATTGAAATTTGATTATCCGGAACGTTCCGACGTATCCATTCGATAAACGGTGCGGTCGGTGCCTGGTCATTGGGTCCAATCCATCGATGGCCGGTTATGTTCTCTACACTTGCCGGCCTGCCATAGGCCTGTATGTAGACTTGCGCAGCATAGATTCCCATTTCCACTGTCGTGAAGGGCCGAACTACGTTATCCGGTGTCTGTGGTTTCGGGCCGATTCGGAATGCGATATCGGCTTCACCATAGGACAGCTTCAGCACTTGATCAGTGGCCATATAGCGCACGGTGGTCGCCGGATATTTTTGCTGAAACCGTTCGATTAAAGGCAGCACCAGCGGGCTCAGGACGTCGACGGAAGTAATGACGAGTTCGCCCGACAGATCCCCCGACTGGCCTTTGGCTTCGCGATACAGCTCCCCGAATTGTGCATGCGTGGCATCAGCAACGGTCAGTAAACGTCGGCCTAAGTCCGTCGGCTGCATTCCCCTGGAATGTCGCTGAAATAGTTTCTGGCCGAGCCGTTTTTCTAATTGATCGACGTTTCGTATCACCGTCGCCCGATGCACGCCCAGGGCTTTTGCGGCCGCACTGATCGTGCCCTGAGCCGCTACAGCGGCGGCAATCTTTACTTCATTCCAGTCGTCCATATTGATATCGCATATTTGCATTATCAGGGGGTTAAAAATACGCTGTTTACTGCATTTTTACAACCATATATTCTGCCAAGCCTAGGTTTTACATCCTTATTCATTCGACTATTCATACGACGAAAAACTACAGGAGTTGAGTTATGCAGAGTACAACCAGA
>JBCCHH010000070.1:0-7141 GCA_039028855.1 Pseudomonadota bacterium
AAGCAATGCATACAAGGAAAACAATGAATCCGCTTACGCTATGAAATCAGCATTCTTAGCAGATCCTTCTTTCAATCTGCGTTCATCTGCGCAATCTGCGGTAAACCATTGTTTGGTTTTCATTCACCCGTCAGCGAAATTTCGCCGTGTTCTTCGACTCGAATGGTGCGGCCAAAGCCAACCGGGTCGAGCTTGGCCGAGAAGGTATAGCTAAACTCATCTTTCGGCTCGTTCAAGAGTTGCTGCAGCAAACGCATGCCGCCAAGCACGCTGACGGATGCCGTCAGGGTAACAGTGCCTTCGCCATAACCTTCAATTTCGGGCAGGTCGTTGGCTACACCGCTCAGTAGCGATTGGCCTTCGAGACCAATCGTATAAAAGACGCCTTCGAGTCGCAGCGTTTCGGGAGTAGGGTTGAGCACCTGCAGGCCGATTTCAAAGGTTGGCAGGCCGGTCATGCCGTTGCCCTCTGCAGGCAGAGCGCGGAACGACTGCAGGTTGACCACTGGCGGCTCGAAGCCGCTGCCAAAACTGGTGCAGGCGCTGAGCAGTACCGTGCCGGCGATAAGCGCCAAACCTTGAATCAGGGTTTTCATGGGGACATTCCTTGCCATTGGTGCATGCCTTAACGTTGCAGGGCGTTGAGCCGCTGTTCGATACGCTGCAGTTCAAGCTTGCCACAACCGCCCGGTGAAACGCGCTGTTTCAGGCTGTCGTCGGCCGAACGATGTTCGAGTGAGTCGATTTCCTTGGCAACCGCGCGGTAGGCTTGGCGGAACGATTCGCCCTTGGCGACACGCTCGTTGGCCATATCCGTTGCGAATAACGCGGGCTCGATGGCTGCTTGCAGCCGTTGCCGATCCCATTGCAGGCCATTGAGCAAAGCCGGCGTCAGTTCCAGACCGGCCAGTGCTTTTTTGAATGCGCGCAGCAGCGGTGGCTTGGTGTCCTGTAAATCGCGTTGATAACCGGACGGCAGACTCAGCAGCGACTCGAGCTCCATCCGCGCACCTACTACGGTGGCGTGTAGCGCACGCAGCAACTCGACGGTGTCCGGGTTGTGCTTGTTCGGCATGATCGATGAACCGGTGCAGAATTCGGTACCGACCTGTACATAGCCGAATTCCTGACTCGCAAACAGGCTCACATCCCAGCACAGCCTACGCAGGTCGGATGTGGTCGCGGCCAGTGCATCGAGTGCGCGCAGTTCGACCTTGCCGCGCTGGGCCTGGGCATTCTGCGGATTGACCACCAGGCGGGCGAAGCCCAGCGCTTCGGCTACGCCGTCGCGATCGAGCGGCAGGTTAACGCCGAAACCCGATGCGGTGCCTAGCGGCGAGGCATCGAGCCAGTTGCGGATCATCCGCGTCAACTCCAGATTATCGACAAAGGCCTCGGCATGACCGGCCCACCACAGCCCGAGCGAGCTCGGCATGGCCTGCTGCAGATGGGTATGGCCGGGCAGCGGTACATTAGCTTCACTGCCTGCACGCTCAAGTGCAACGCGGGCGATATCGGTACACGCTGCAGCCAGCTGACCCAGCCGATCTTTGAGATACAGCCGCAGCGCGACGGCGACCTGATCGTTACGGCTGCGACCGGCGTGGATGCGCAAACCGATCTCGCCAAGTTGTTCAACCAGCCAGTGTTCGATTGCGGAATGGCCGTCTTCAAAGCGCTCATCCAAGACAAACTCATCTTGTTCGAATTTCAACAACAGCGCGTCGAGCGATTGGTCAATGGCCTCGGCCTGCGACTCGGTCAGAAGACCAATCCGGGCCAGGCCATGCGCATGAGCTTGACTGGCCTGGATATCGAACGGCAGCAGTTCACGATCGAGCCTCACATCGTCGCCGGCCAGAAACTGCATGATTCTTTCCGGCACGTCCTGCTGGCTGGATTTTTTCCAGATCGGGTCGGTCATGATGCGGTCTCCGAGCGATTCAGCACGCCGCTCAGTTCATCGAAACCCAGCGCCAGATTCAGGTTTTGCAGTGCCTGCGTGGCCGCGCCTTTGAGCAGATTATCCAGTACTACCACCAGCGCGCCACGCTGTGCGTCGCGGGCGTCGATATTGAAACCACCGATGCGCAGGCCTGCGTTCGGGTCGAGCTCGCGAATCTCAGGGATTTCGGCGCTGATCTCAATCAGGGGTTCATTTTCATAGGCTGCCTGAAACATCTCGCGCAGGCTCTGATTTGTATGCGCTTCGGTCAGACGCATGGCGATAGTCAGCGAGATGCCGCGGAAAAATGAGGCGACATGCGGATAAAACCGCACGATGCGACCCAGATGTGTACTGATTTCACGCTCGTGCACATGCCCGCCAAGCGCGTATGGAATGAGATTGTCGGCTAAACGTTCGGGGTCATTGCGTGGCGACGGCGTACGGCCGGCACCGCTAAAGCCGGAAACGCCGAAGATGACCGGCGGCGCGGCCAGCGCTTCGCGAATCGGCATCAGGCCGAACTGTGCGCCGGTCGCATAGCAGCCGGGGTTGGCAATGCGCCGCGTGGTTTTGAGTGCGTCCCGATTGAATTCGGTCAGCCCATAGGTCCAGTTTTCATCGAAGCGATAATCGGCACCCAGATCCAGAATAATGGCTTCGGCATGGGCTGGTTCAATCGCCGCGACCCAGGCCTGACTCTGATTATTCGGTACCGCCAGCACCCAGACATCGGCTTCGACTTCGCCGATCTGATCAGGCCCGAGATCGGCAAACACCTGATCGCCGGACCAGTCCGGCACCACCGATGTCAGTGGTTGACCGGCCTGCGAGCTTGAGCTGGCCAGCACCAGTTCCAGACCATCATGAGCGATCAAACACTGCAGCAATTCCTGGCCGACGTAGCCACGTGCGCCGATCAGGGCCAGGCGGATTGGTTTCTGATCTGTCATGCCGCATTAAACCCTTTATGTCCACAGATGAACACAGATGCACACGGATTAAAACCCAATGATATTGAATCTAACAACATTGTTTTCTTCTTCGTAATCCTGAGCATGCCTTGCTTTTTATACGCAGTTTTATCCGCGTTTATCCGTGTTCATCCGTGGACCCAATCAAAGCTAGGGCTCCATCCAGCCCGAATCGCGCCCAGCCGCATCGGCCACGAGCCCGCTGACCTGGGCATCGTTATCGACGCCAATCGTGAAAATCACCCACGGGTCCTGCCGGTGCGAGGTGCGCGCCTGCTGAAAATACCAGCCCGCGATTGGATTGTTGATCCGCGCGCGCCAATACATCGCTGGAAAGCGCTGACGCAGCGCCTGCCACAGTGCGGCACCCAAACCTTCGCCGCGCGCTTCGGGCGTGACGACGATCTTGTCCAGATACGGCAGATCGTCTTTGCCGTTGACGATGAGTGCGGCTGCGCGACCGCTTTCAGCCATCAGCAGGCCGCGAACGTTACGGCTTTGCAGCCAGTTATCGCGCAGCGTCCGGTTGAAGCTGGTTTCGAGCAGCGGTTCGAACCGGTGGATCTGCGTTTCATTTAGCGATTCGAACCATTCGATGCGCTCGCCCTTGCGGATCAGCGTACCGGCCCCGGTATGGGTAAACAATTCCCGCGTCAGCTTGGCCGACGAGGTAATCGAAACCGAAGCCGAAGCGGGTAGTGGCGCGAGTGTTTCATGAATCTGGGTCAGCTTTAGCTGCATGCCCGAATGCACCCAGGGCTGTTGGATCAGTTCCTCATAATCGTCGCTCAGACTGATCGCTGAAATCACGCGGCTGTTGCGGTCGAGCAGGCCGCCGGTCGGGGTCAGGAAAATAATCTTGAACGGCTCGATCGCCCAGACCAGTTCGCGCGTGGCGATATCGGCGTTGATGTTCATGACTTGGCCCGAGCGCGTTTCGCCGAGGCAGGCCACCACCGGCAGCGCGCCGGAGCCAACCGCTGAGCGGATCGGGTTCAAGTCAATTTGTTCTACCTTACCGACCAGGCCGAGCTTTTCACGATCTTCAAAGTTGCACTCGAACACACCATGCAGCAGGCCACGTGCGCGCACGCCGAGGTGCTCAAGTGCGTCGACCAGCCGTGCATTTTCGCGATAAATTACGGGCCGGGCTACGGCCATGACTTCTTCGGTCGTGACGCGCAGACCGTTGTGCTTCTGCGTTTCGATGCCGGCCTCGGCCAGCGCCTGATTCAACTGCGGACCTGCACCGTGCAGTACGATTGGATACAGGCCAAGCTGATGCAGAAAAGCGAGCGCGCCGGCCAGCTCGTCGAGCTCCTCGGCCAGCACGCCGCCGCCGACTTTGACTACGGCAAAGCGGCTCTCGTTAACGCGCGAAAACTGCTCCAGATACTGCCGTGCCTCGCGCGAAGAACCGAGCTGGCCGAGCAGTTCGGTCACAATCGGGCGTACTTCAGTCATGTTCTATGGCCTGTCGATACAGTACGGCGACTTGTTTGAGTTGGGATAGTTCAACCCATTCATCGACCGTATGCGCCTGCTCGATATGACCAGGGCCAAGCACAATAGTGTCTTTGCCGGCCGCCGAAAACAGCGCAGCCTCGGTCCAGAAATCGACGCGTTCGGTCACGTCCAAGCCCAATGATTCGACCCAGGCGCGTGCGGCATCCGAACTGCGTCCGGCTGAGGGTAGCGGCGGCCCGGAAAACGGCACCTGCCACTCGACTTGACCGGCTTCAGTGAACGCATTCAACGTATCCAGCAAGGCTTGATTATCCTGTCCCGGTAACAGCCGCGCCGACCAGTGCAGGTCGCACTGATCGGCGATCACATTGCTTTTGATGCCGCCCGCAACGATACCGACATTGAAACAGGTTTCGCGTCGGGCCTCGGCTTCGGCGCGGCAGTGCGCGACGGCGTTGGCTAGCCACTGGCCGCAGCGATGAACCGCATTGTCGGCCAGCGCACGTGCTTCGGACGAGTGCCCGGCTGTGCCGATAAACCGGCCTTTGACCGAAAGATAGCCGCGATGTGAAAGCACCGCGCGACAGCCGGTCGGCTCGCACACCACGACCCTGTTGAATCGGACGGCCGCTTCGGTCTGAAGAAAATTGGTCACGCAGCAGCCACCGGCGCCTTCCTCATCGGTCGTGAACAGCAGTGCCATCGGCATGTTGCTGGTTTCGCTGATGGCCAGCAGCACGGCTGCTGCACCCTTGATATCGCAACTGCCGCGGCCGTGGGCGCGACCGTTATTCACGATCAGATCGAGCGGCGGATTCGACCAGCCATCGCCAACCGGCACGGTATCGAGATGGCAGTTGAACAGCGTGTTGGTTTGGCCGCGCTGGGCCAGCATCGTCACATGGCCGTCGCCGTGATCGAAGACTTCAATCTCAAACGAGGTTTCCAGTGCGTGCCGGAGATAGCTGAACATCGGTCCATCGACGGCAATATCACGCGGCGGGTTCTGGCTGTCAAACCCCACCAGTGCGGTCAAATGTTCAATGATGCGATCGATGTCGGACATTACGGATTGCGCACACGCTGGGCCAGAGTTGAGCTCTGACCCAGTAACTTGACGAAACCTTCAGCTTGTTCGGGCGTCCACGAAGCCGACTGCGCGTAGACCGAATCGGCATCGCGCAGGATGTAATCGGATTCGACTGCCACGGCGATCAGATCGCCGCCTTGCGTGCTCAGCCGCACCTGGCCGGTGACGAATTCATTCGCGCTTTGCAGATAGGCTTCGAGATCATGCTTATGTGGCTCGAAGAAAAAGCCGGTGTAGACCAACTCAGCCCAGCGCGCCGCGATGATGTGACGAAACTGATTCTGCAGGCGCGTGTTGACCGCATCCATCAGCGCGCGATGCGCCATCATCATGCCATCTACGCCAGGGCATTCAAATACGATGCGGCCTTTCAGGCCAATTGACACATCGCCGGTGTACAAATGGCGGCCGACGCCCCAGGCGCCGAGTTCGGTGTTCAATCGTGCCAATAGATTTGGCCCATCGACGGCTTGATTGTTCAGGCTGACCAGACGGCCCTGCTCGAAGCCCAGCGTCCATTGTTGGCTTCCTTCCGGCCACTCGCTTCGGGGTCGGCACCAGACGCGCGTGTCGTCACCGGGCGCATCGAACTCATCGATCTCCTGGCCGGATAGCGTCACGCCGAGCAGGTTCTCGTTGATCGAATAGCGGCTGTTCGACTCAGGCACCTCGACGCCGGCCGCATCCATCAACTCCAACTCATGTGCGCGCACGTTCGAGGTCTGGCGCTGCAGATCACGGATCGGCGCGTGAATCTGGTAATCACCGAGGCTGCGTACGGACTGATCGAAACGCAGTTGATCGTTACCCATGCCGGTGCAGCCATGGGCGAAGTGTTTCGTGCCGAGTTCATCGGCCAGCACCAGGCAGCGCTCGACAATCACATAGCGATCCGAGCACAGCATCGGGTATTGATCGAGCATCTTCGCGCCCGACCAGAGCAGCGGTACGACGAACTGGTCCCACAGGGCGCTGCCGGCTTCAAGCTCGTGATGTTCGGTTGCGCCGAGCGCGGTGGCGCGTTCGGCAATCCAGGTTTTCTGTGCGGCATCGACGCCACCGGTATCGACAAAGGCGGTATGCACCTCATAGCCCTGTTGTTTCAGCGCCAGCACGCAATAGCTGGTATCGAGCCCGCCCGAGAAGGCCAGAACAATTTTTTCACTCATTGTTTCAATTTCCCAGCAGTTGCAGCATCATCGCTTTTTGTGTGTGTAGCCGATTTTCGGCTTCGTCCTGCACCACGCAATAATCGGCATCCATTACGCCATCGGTCGCTTTGACGTTGCGTCGCAGCGGCAGGCAGTGGCTGAATTTGGCGTTGTTGGTCAGCGCCATTTTCTGCTCATCGACGATGAAATGCTTGAACGGTGCACGCAGCTCGCTTTCCTGCTCCGGCCTGCCATATAGCGGCAGCGCGCCCCAGCTTTTGGCATAGACCCAATCCGCGTCGGTATAGGCTTGCTCGATATTGCTTGTGACCTGAATCGATCCGCCCGATTGCTGAGCCTGACGCTCGGCCTGGTCGGTAAACTGCGGATCAAGCCGATAGGCTTCATCGGGAATCAACATCGTGATATCCATGCCAAACTGACTGGCCATGAGTAAAGCAGAATTGGCCACGGCTGTGTTCAGCGGCTTCGGATGCCAGGTCCAGGTCAAGAC
>JBCCHH010000071.1:0-7133 GCA_039028855.1 Pseudomonadota bacterium
CCCTGAGCTTTACGTTTTGCCAATCAGGCTCAAGCGTACGCGAATCAGGTAGTGCCTGAGGCGCGAGGTCAGGCCGCTAGAGTACTTGAAGAAGCGCAAGCTTATCGCGATTCTGTTATTGCCCAGGCCGAGGGTGAAGCCGATCGTTTCATTGCGGTATACGAAGAATATGCTGAAGCGCCTGAAGTCACCCGCCAGCGTCTGTATCTGCAAGCGCTCGAAGAGCTGTACATGACGGTGCCGAAAGTCTTGCTGGATACCCAGTCGAACGACAATATTCTGTATTTGCCGCTGGATCGTCTGAGCGGTGCCATTTCAAGCCAGAACTCGCCGCCACCGCCGCCGTTGATGCAGGATATGCCGTCAACCGGTAATTCAGGCTCCGGTTCCGCGCGTCAGCGCCCTGGCCGTGAAGGAAGATAGGTAAGCTGCTATGAAATTACTTCTACCGATCGTTGTTATCTTGGCCATCTTCGTTGGCTTAAACAGCCTGTTTGTCGTTAAGGAAACCGAGTACGCGATCAAATTTCGTCTTGGTGAAATCCTGCGCAGCGATTACGAACCCGGCCTGCATCTGAAGATGCCGTTTATCAACAACGTGATCAAGCTGGATCGACGCTTGATTACGTTGGATATGCAGCCCGCTCGCATGAACACGCTTGAGCAGAAATTCGTCGAGGTGGATTACTACGTCAAATGGCAGATTACCAATCCAGATCTGTTCTACACCTCAACCCGGGGCGGTGATTTTGCTTTTGCACGTTCGCGCTTCGAAGAACTGATTAATGAAAGCCTGCGAGCCGAATTTGCCAGCTTGACCTTGAGCCAGGTCGTGTCTGAACAGCGACGCGAGATGATGAGCCGTATACAGTCCAGAGCGGATACCAGTTTCCAGCAGTTTGGCATTGATGTACGAGATGTTCGAATCAAACGAATCGAGCTGACCGAAGAAGTACTCGGCTCGGTGTTCGAGCGGATGGAAACCCAGCGTACCGAGTTTGCCAATGAGCTGCGTTCGCTCGGTCGTGAGCAGTCGGAAGAGATCCGCGCCGAGGCCGATCGCGAAGTGCGCGTGCTGCTGGCCGAGGCCGAGCGTGATGCGGCGCGCATGCGCGGTGAAGGTGATGCTCGTGCGACTCAGATTTACGCCGACGCCTATCAGCGCGACCCGGAGTTTTATGCCTTTATGCGCAGTCTCGAAGCCTACGGTCGCAGCTTCGGTGGAAATCGGGATGTGATGTTGATGGATACTGAGTCGGAGTTTTTCCGCTACTTCAATCAGCAGCGGCCCTAGCCTGGCAGGCTCCGCATTATCTGGTTCAAGGATGTAGCGCATGTTGGGCGATCTATTGCTGGTATTTGCGCTGGTGCTAATTCTCGAGGGACTGATGCCGGCGCTGAACCCGCGTGGCTGGACGCGCATGATTGAACAAATCAGTCAACTGCCGCCGTCGACCATTCGCATCGGCGGTCTGGTCATGATTGCGGCTGGGTTTATCCTGTTCCAGCTTGCGCGTCAAGCTAACTGAACCGCTTTTCTTGAAGCAGATTCATTTCTTGAGGGAGTTGCAATAATGTCTCGTTCGGTCGTCATTCTCGGTACCCAGTGGGGCGACGAGGGGAAAGGCAAGATCGTCGATTTACTTGCGCATGAAGCTGATGCGGTGGTGCGCTTTCAGGGCGGTCACAATGCCGGCCATACACTCGTGGTCGACGGCAAAAAGACCGTACTGCATCTGATTCCCTCGGGTATTTTGACCGACAACGCGCGCTGCCTGATTGGCAATGGTGTGGTCGTCGCGCCTGCAGCGCTGCTCAAGGAGATCGACCGGCTCGAACAGAGCGGTATCGAAGTACGCAGCCGACTTGGGCTGTCGGGCGCCTGTCCGGTGATTCTGGCCTGTCATGAAGCGCTTGACCAGGCGCGCGAACGCGCTAGAGGCAAAAAGGCGATTGGTACGACCGGCCGCGGCATTGGTCCCGTGTATGAAGACAAGGCCTCGCGTCACGGCATTCGCTTAGCCGATCTGGCCGACCCAAAACGCCTGTCGGACAAGCTCGGCGGCGTGCTCGACTATCATAATTTTCTGCTACAGCATTTTTACCAGGAATCGCCGCTGGACGTGGCTCAGGTAGCCGACCAGGCGGCCGAACTCGGCGAGCAGATGAAGCCGATGCTGTGTGATGTCACGGCCGATCTGCATGAGATGCGTGCTGAGGGCAAAAAACTGCTGTTCGAAGGCGCGCAGGGTAGTCTGCTGGATATCGATCACGGCACCTATCCGTTCGTAACCTCATCAAACACCACCATCGGCGGCGTGATGACTGGTGCCGGTGTCGGCCCGCAGGATATCGACTATGTACTCGGTATCACCAAGGCCTACACCACGCGTGTCGGTGCCGGGCCGTTCCCGACTGAACTCGATGATGACTACGGCCGGCGCATGGCCGAACGTGGCGTCGAATTCGGTGCGACGACCGGCCGACCGCGTCGCTGCGGCTGGATTGATGCCGTCGCCCTAAAGCGCATGGTTGTGATTAACGGTATCAGCGGTTTGTGCATTACCAAACTTGATGTGCTCGATGGTTTCGACCAGGTCAAGGTCTGCGTCGAGTACGACGGTATCGATCACTTCCCGCTCGGCGCCGAAGAATGGGCCGATGCACGGCCCGTGTATGAAAGCATCCCTGGCTGGCAGGGCGATACGCGCGGAATGACCTCGGTTAAGAATTTACCGAGTGGCGCACGTGCCTATCTGGACCGGCTCGAACAACTGGTCGGTGCGCCCGTGCACATGCTCTCGACCGGGCCGGAGCGCGAAGCTGGTGTGATTTTCCAACATCCATATAGCTAAATTTTATTGATCGACTGCCAGTTCCGGCCTGCGGTCGGTATGCTATAGCGACTCTTGTCCAGGACAGTTCAATGCTCGACCCGCAACAACTACGACACGATCTCGATCACGTCGCGGCCGCACTCGGTCGGCGTGGTTACCATCTCGATATGGAGCAGTTCGCTGCGTTCGAAACGCAGCGCAAGGCGCTGCAGGTCGAGCTACAGAGCCTACAGAATCAGCGCAACACGCAGTCAAAAGCGATTGGTCAGGCCAAGGCGCGTGGTGAGGATATCGAACCGCTTAAAACAGCCGTGGCCGAAATCGGCGAGCAGATGCGCACGCAGCAGCAGGCTGTCGATCAGTTGATGGATACCTTCAACGCACTGCTGCTGGATATGCCGAATATACCGTCGCCTGAGGTGCCAGACGGGCGCGATGAGGCCGATAACGTAGAGATTCGCCGTTTTAGCGAACCGACCGAATTCGATTTTGAGCCGCGTGACCATATCGAATTGGGTGAGAAGCTATCGGTTCACAGTGCACCAGGTATGGATTTCGAGCGCGCGGCCAAGCTTTCCGGTAGTCGCTTTACCGTATTGGCCGGCCCATTGGCTCAACTGCATCGCGCGCTGACTCAATTCATGCTGAATCTGCACATCGAGCAGCACGGTTATACCGAAACCTACGTGCCGTATCTGGTCAGTGCTGAGGCGATGAAAGGCACAGGTCAGCTACCAAAATTTGAGGAAGATGCATTCCGCATCGACGACGAACCGCCACGTTATCTAATCCCGACGGCCGAAGTGCCGTTGACCAATCTGATCGCCGATGAAATTCTCGACGCCGGTCATCTACCGCTTAAATTCACTGCGCATACACCGTGTTTCCGGCGTGAGGCCGGTTCCTACGGCAAAGATACGCGTGGCATGATCCGTCAGCATCAGTTCGACAAGGTCGAACTCGTGCAGATCTGCCTGCCCGATGAAGCCGAGGATTGTCTGGAGCAGCTTACCGGCCATGCCGAAACGGTACTCAAGGCGCTGGATTTGCCGTTTCGCACCGTGATGTTATGCGCCGGTGATTTGGGTTTCTCGGCATGCAAAACCTATGATCTGGAAGTCTGGCTGCCGGGTCAGCGGGCCTGGCGCGAAATCTCGTCCTGCAGTCACTTTGGCGATTTCCAGGCCCGTCGCATGCAGGCGCGCTGGCGCAATCCCGAAACCGGCAAGCCTGAGCTTGTACACACGATTAACGGCTCCGGCCTGGCAACGGGCCGCGCGCTGGTGGCGGTAATGGAGAATTATCAGAATCGGGATGGGTCGATTACCGTGCCTGAGGTATTGCGGCCATATATGGGTGGTTTGGAGCGGATTGCATGCGCTTAAAAAGCTTGGTTTAGCCGCAGATGGACACAGACTAACGCAGATGAAAAGCAAAAAACCGCAGGAAAATATTTGTCGCTTAGCCTAGATTTCGGTCGTTTTCCAGTTCCTGCTTATTAACCGGGCGGAAATATAGATCGTATTCAGCCGCGTTGATCTGCGGCAAAAAAGGTTTTTGTTTTTTATGATCCGACTGGATCTTCAGCGGCTTCGGATAGGTCTGTTTCTGGCTCAGGTTCTGGCGGCGGTTCCACTTCGGTAATCAGGGCAACCACACCGAGCCATTCGGAATCGAAATATTCGAGCCGGTCAACTCGAACTGCACGCGACTGCTCGAAGCGATGAATGCGCCAGGCCTGAGCTTGTTGACTGGCTGATTCGCCGGTATCCATACGGCGGCGGCCAGGCTGGAGGGTCGGTGCTGGCCGTCCTGCAGCTTCGCGCCATTCGAGATTCAGCGCTAGATTCAGAAACTGCGTGCGTCTCAGGCGGGTTTGGCCGTCCAGCCGATAGTGCACGGCAGGTTCTTCCGGGTCAATCACGGCGGTATCGGCTTCAGTGTCGTCTGTCCACTGAATCGTTTGTTCATCATGCAGCCGCAGCCAGCGTGTACGCTGGCGACGCTCAGCGGTTTGTATCCAGGCGCGCCAGGTCAGCGCTTCGTAACCAGCCGAACGATCTAAACGGTCCAGCGCGTCCTGCATCGGCTCGGATAACTCCGCTAAGGCCAGGTACGGTTCGGGCAGTGCGGACGTACTTTCGGCTGGCGTTTGCGGGTTCGTTGACAGACGCCGAAATTGCTCGGCTGCTTCGAGCGCGGCGCGTTCAGCTTCAGCCAACTGCAATGGATCGAGCCGTTCACTGAAATCTCCGAGTTCGGTGGTGCGATAGTCGTCTGGCTGGCCGGCAGCATGGCTGAATACAATCAGCTCGACCCGATAGTACTGAGGTTGATCATCCTGTGCATTGACACAGGCCATCGCCAATAACAGCGAGACGGTCAGAACGATCGTTGACAAGCTTCGATGAAGGCGTCGTATTGGGCTCAGTTTCATAATTGGGAGTGTACCCGATTCTTTTTTGCACGCTCCTGCTTCGGGCTGAGCCGCTCCAGTAGATCCTCGGCCAGGCCCAGACGCTGGTCGAGCGATTCAAACTCGCCATTGATGCGCAGCCGGTCGGGAGCGGGCAGCGAGTAGGTATGCGCTTCGACCTGGATCATACGCACCAGTTCGGCCATATCAATCTCGGGCTTCGCTAGAAACTCGATCCGCCCGCCGGCTGGACCGATTTCGAGTTTGCGCATGCCAAGCTTGCGTGCCTGCAGCCGCAGCAGGGCCGCACTGAACAGATTCTTGACCGGTTCAGGCAGCAGGCCGAAGCGGTCGATCATCTCAACCTGAAGCTGGTGCAGATCGTCGGCTGAGCGCGCCTGCGCGATGCGTTTATACAGCACGAGCCGCTGGTGTACATCGTTCAGGTAGTGATCGGGAATCATCGCGCTGACGTGCAGATCGACCTCAGAGCTCATATCGACCGGCTCATCGAGATCGGGCTCGATGCCGGCCTTAAGTGCCTCGACCGTGCGATTCAATAGCTCGGAATAAAGCTGGAAGCCGATCGCTTCGATCTGTCCGGACTGATCCTCACCCAGTAATTCACCCGCACCGCGAATTTCCAGGTCGTGCGTGGCCAGTGTAAAACCCGCGCCCAGTTCTTCCAGCGACTGAATGGCTTCCAGTCGCTTGCGTGCATCGCGCGTGATCGACTTCAGCGGCGGCGTAATCAGATAGGCATAGGCCAGATGGTGCGAGCGACCGACGCGACCGCGCAGTTGATGCAATTGCGCCAGGCCGAACTTGTCGGCGCGGTTGATAATGATGGTATTGGCGGTCGGCACATCAATGCCGTTTTCGATAATCGTGCTGGCAATAAGCAGATTGATGCGCCGGGCATAGAAGTCGCGCATGGTTTTTTCCATCTCACCGGGTTTCATCTGGCCATGCGCAATGCCGATGCGCGCATCCGGAAAGTGTTTGGACAAATCGTCGGCCATGCGCGGCTGACTGGCGACCTCGTTATGCAGAAAATAGACCTGGCCACCGCGCTGGAATTCTCGGCTGATTGCGTCGCTGATCGTGCTGATATCCCACTGCGAAACGAAGGTTTTCACCGCCATGCGTCGCGCCGGCGGTGTCGCGATAATCGACAGTTCGCGCAAACCGGCCATCGACATATTTAGTGTTCTGGGAATCGGCGTGGCGGTCAGCGTCAACAGGTCAACTTCGGCGCGAAGTTTCTTGAGTTGCTCTTTCTGGCGCACGCCGAAGCGCTGTTCCTCGTCGATGATGATCAGGCCCAGCCGATCGAAGCGGATGTCCTTCTGCAGCAGGCGGTGCGTGCCGATGACAATGTCGACGGTGCCGTCGGCCAGGCCGTCGAGCGTGGCCTGCGTCGCTTTGCTGCCGCCGGTTCTTGATAACAGCGCGATCTTGACCGGCCAGTCGGCGAAGCGGTCGCGAAACGTGCGGTAATGCTGTTCCGCCAGCAGCGTGGTCGGCGCGAGCAGCGCGACCTGGCGATTGCCGTCGGTTACGACGTAGGATGCCCGCAGCGCGACTTCGGTCTTGCCGAAGCCGACATCGCCGCAGATGACGCGGTCCATCGGCGTTTCGGCCTGCAAATCGGCCACTACGGCATCGATCGCGCGCTGCTGGTCGTCGGTTTCCTCGTATTCGAAGCCGGCCGCGAAACGTGCATACAGGCCACGGTCCAATGGGTATGCGTGGCCCTCACGGGCCGCGCGCCGCGCCTGCAGATTGAGCAGCTCGGCCGCGACATCGCGCACTTTCTCGGCGGCCTTGCGGCGGGTTTTGCGCCAGCGGTCGGAGCCGAGCTGGTTCAACACCACCGC
>JBCCHH010000072.1:0-7056 GCA_039028855.1 Pseudomonadota bacterium
GGACCGACCATCTGGCGTTTGCCCGAGGGCAGGGCGCGCCGGACTTCGAAGCCGCCCAAGTCGCGTGTGCGTGGTTTCAGTACGAGTTCAATGGATGCCGATGTCGGATCGGTATCGCCGGTGTCAAGCGTTTTTGCTTCGGGGCATTCATTCCAACTCATGCGCTGCTTCTCTGATCGGTTTTTGAAAAGGCAATCAGTCTAATCGAAGCCGCGTGGAAATTGGATTACCGTTCGTTGCAATCCGGTTTAACTGGTCTCGGCCAGTTTCGCAGGCTCAGGATAAATCTCATCGAGCGGCTTGGCGAAACCATCGGCCAGTACCACCCGTGCATGGTAACGCTTGAGTCGCCGCGGCTCGGATACGCCGCAGGAGTGCGCGATGACGCCAACTTCCTTCATCATATTGCGCGCGTAATTGGTCACGCGTATGGCTTTGTCGGTCGGGTCGAGTCCATATTGCAACTTCTTATTGTGTGTGGTGATGCCGGTCGGGCAGGTGTTTTTGTTGCACTGCAGCGCCTGAATGCAACCCAGTGCGAACATGAAGCCGCGTGCGGAGTTGACAAAATCGGCGCCAACGCACAACGCCCAGCCGACCTCGGTCGGATTGATGCGCTTGCCCGAACAGCCGAGCAGAATGCGCTGCTTGAGGCCGTATTGGATCAGCATGTTCGAGACCATCGGCAGACTGTCTTTAAGCGGCAGACCGACATCGTCCATCAACGGCATCGGTGCGGCTCCGGTGCCGCCGTCCGAGCTGTCGATGACAATGAAGTCCGGTGCCGATTCGATGCCGCGTAGATGAATTTCTTCGAACATGCGTTCGAGCCAGCCATAGGCCCCAATCACGGCCTTGAAACCGGTCGGTTTGCCGGTCACGCTGCGAATGCGCTCGATCATGTCCAGCAGGTCTTCAATGCTATCGATTTCGGGGTGACGATTCGGGCTGATTGAATCCTGGCCGACCGGAATCCCGCGAATCTTGGCAATCTCCTCGGTAACCTTGCCGGCCGGCAAAATACCGCCCTTGCCGGGCTTGGCGCCCTGGCTCAGCTTTAGCTCAAACATCTTGACCTGGTCGTGCGCGGCGATTTCGCGCAGTTTGTCGTCGCTGAGTTGCCCGTTCTCATCGCGCACACCATACTTGGCTGTGCCGATCTGGAACACAATGTCGCAGCCGCCTTCAAGATGGTAGCGCGACAGTCCGCCTTCGCCGGTGTTCATCCAGATACCGGCCTCCTTGGCACCCTTGGACAAGGCGCGAACGGCCGGCGTCGACAGTGCGCCATAGCTCATGCCTGAAATATTGAAAAAGGACGACGTCGTATAGGGCTTTTCAGCATGCGGTCCGAAGGTAATATCGGCTGGTTCGGCCGCGTCTTCATCCAGCGTTGGGAACGGGCAGTTGACGAATAACACCGTGCCTTCGGGGCTCAGATCGCGCGTCGAGCCGAAGGCCACGGTGTTGTCGACATTCTTGGCTGCGCGATAGGCCCAGGAGCGCTGCGCCCGGTTAAACGGCATTTCCTCGCGATCCATGGCAAAGAAGTACTGACGGAAAAACTCACCGATATGCTCCATCATGTAACGACCGCGGCCGATTACTGGATAGTTACGACGCACGGTGTGTTTCTTCTGGGTCTTGTCAATGATGTACAACACGATTACCGCGGCAACGCCAAGACCGACGACAAAGATGAATAAAAACGCCAATACTTCGAGAGTGATCAGTACAAATGAGCCAACTTCTGACATGGTGAAATTCCCTTACTTTCCGTTGTTGAGTGGATTACAGTTCGCTCGACCGAATCACCGTCATTTTTTCGATCTGCATGTCTTCGATGGTGTAGCCGATACCGCCGATGCCGTAGCCGGATTGATTGAGTCCAGCAAATGGCATGTTGTCGACGCGAAATGCGGTGTGATCGTTGACCATTACCGCAGAGGCATTAATGCGTTGCGTGACTCGCAGCGCGGTATCGATATCCTGGCTGAATACTGCGGCCTGGAATGCAAACGACAACTGGTTGGATCGTTCAATTGCCTGGTCCAGTTCATCAAATGGATAAACGGCGAGGACCGGGCCGAAGACTTCTTTTTGTGAAATCTCGGCATCATCGGGTGGGTTGAACAATACGGTCGGTGCGTAGCACTGGTTGCCGAGCCTGCGCCCGCCGCTGCGGATTTCGGCTCCGGCCTGCGCGGCCTGTTGTACCCAATCGTCGACGCGGTCGACTTCAGCCTCGCGAATCAATGGACCGACTTCGGTGTCAGCTTCGGTCGGGTCGCCAACGATCAGCGCTTCGGCGCCTTCGGCCAGCCGTGCGGTTAACGCTTCGGCAATCGAGCGATGCGCAAACACTCGCTGGACCGAAACGCAGACCTGACCGGCGTGATAAAAGCCGCCTTTGAGAATGGCTGGAATCGCACGATCCAGATCGGCATCGGCCGCTACAATCAACGGAGCGACGCCGCCAAGTTCGAGCTCGCAGCGCGTGCCGGGCGCCAGTTTGGATTTGAGCATCCAGCCGACTCTGGCGCTGCCGATGAAGCTGAAGAAGCCGACGCGTGCGTCGGTCACCATCTGCTGGGTGATGTCGTTATCCAGCGGCAGTACAAACTGACACCAATCCGGTTCGAGTCCGGCCTGGTGCAGGATTTCAACAAAACTCAGGCACGACAGCGGCGTATCCTGCGCCGGTTTGACGAGTACCGGACAACCGGCCGCAATCGCGGCGGCGACCTGGTGCACGATCAAGTTGAGCGGATGATTGAACGCGCTGACCGCAACCACCACACCAATCGGCTGTTTCTGCGTAAACGCAATGCGTCCGGCACCGGCCGCGGTTGAAGCCATCGGAATCACATGGCCGGCTTCGCTGCGGATGGTTTCGGCAGCCAGTCGTACGCCGTCGATGGCGCGATTGACTTCAACGCGCGAGTCGATCAAGGGCTTGCCGCCTTCGGCTGCGGCCTGTAATGCCAGTTCGTCGCGGCGCGATTGCATGATTTCGGCGGCACGATCCAAAATCGTGACCCGCTCATGCACGGCCAACCAACGATCCTGATCTTTAAACAGCGCATATGCGGTTTGCAGTGCCTGTTCAACGTGGTTGCGATCGGCAAACGGCACCTGGCCGATGACTTCGCCGGAATAGGGTGATTGAACGTCGAACATGATGATTCTCCCTCGCTAGGTAGCCTTATCCGCCGGTCATGCCGGGCTGAATGATTTCGCCGAGTCGTTCGGTCAACAGGATGTTCTCGCGATAGTCGACCGGTGCGACGACCAGGCTCGGGCCGGGCTGCTGAAACGCATTTTCCAGCGTCTGCTTGAACTCGCTGGCCCGGTCGACAAACTGGCCGTGCCAACCGAACGATGCAGCCAGTTGCATCCAGTCCGGATTACCGAAAGCCAGATCGGTATGACGGCCGAATTCGCCTTCCTGTTTCCAACTAATCAGGCCATAGCCGCCGTCTTCCCAGACCAGCATGACCAGATTGCAGTTGAGGCGGCGCGCGGTTTCCATTTCCTGCACGTTCATCAGGAACCCGCCGTCGCCGGCCAGGCCGAGTATGCGCTTTTCGGGATAGATCAGACTGGCCGAGATTGCGCCGGGCAGGGCAAAACCCATCGAACAGAAGCCGTTTGGAATCAGGCAGGTGTTCGGTTCATGGCAGTGGTAATGGCGTGCGATCCACATCTTGTGCGCACCGACGTCGGACAGCAAAATGTCGTTTGGGCCGAGTACTTCACGCGCATCCCACAGCATTTTCTGTGGACGGATGCTGTCGCTGGTATCGTCATTGGCGTACTCTGACAGTTCTTCCGACATGCGTGCGCGCACATCACGTTGCGTAGACAGGTCATAGTCGGGCAAAGTTTCGGCTGCAATGCGCTCATTCAGCATCCACAGCGCGTGCGCCAGATCGCCAACTAGTTCCACTTCAGGATGATAGTGTTGATCGATTTCGGCCGGTAGAAAATCGATATGAATGATGCGCTTGTCACCATTCGGGTTCCACAGCAACGGGTGATACTCGACCATATCAAAACCCAGTGTAATCACCAGGTCGGCCTGGTCGATCGCCAGTGTTGGAATGTCTTTCGAACCCAGGCCAATGGTGTACAAACAGTAGGCGGCATCCATATCGACTGCGCCTTTGGCCATGAAGGTTGACAGCACGCCGATGCCGGTCGCATCGCACAGTTTTCTAAGCTGCTTCGATGCACGCTTGCGAATCGCACCATTACCCGCAATGATGACTGGGCTTCTGGCCTTCTTGAGCATGTCAAAGGCCTGATCGACGATTTTGTCATCGGGTACCGAACGACGGAACCGTCTTGGCTCCATCGGTACGTTATTACTTGGCAACTTCGCGACATCTTCAGGTAGTTCAATATGAACGGCACCGGGCTTTTCAGTGCGCGCCAGACGTACGGCCTTGCGAACGATCTCTGGAATGGTATCGGGGTGATAGACGGTCGTGGCCCATTTTGTAACCGGCTCGAACATGCCGACCACATCCATGATTTGATGCGATTCCTTGTGCAACCGTTCGGTCGAACCCTGGCCGGTTAACACCAGCATCGGTGCGCGATCCATATTCGAGTCGGCTACGCCGGTAATCAAATTCGTTGAACCCGGCCCTAGCGTACCGAGACAGCCGGCAGGGTTACCTGTCAGCCGGCCGTAAATTTCGGCCATAAATGCCGCGCCCTGTTCATGGCGGGTCAGCACGAATTGGATCTTGTCCGATTGTTCCAGCGACAGCATGAAGTCGGCGTTCTCCTCGCCGGGTACGCCGAATATGTACTCGATGCCTTCGCTTTCCAGGCACTGCACCATCAGGTCGGATGCCTTCATGGATTCTTCCTCTTGTTGGTTGAGTGCTTAGATTAGCCTGTACTTGTGACAAGGCCAAGTAAGACGACAAGTGAGTCGTGACGTAAAAGACCCGTATCGGGTGAAAAACCTTTCGCGGATCTTAATATTGGAGGAGAATCGACCGAGAATTCAGTGCATTCTTGGCTCTTCGGAAACCTCTGAGGTTGTCGTAACGCATCGGCAACCCCGGGCTTATTCGTGATGGTGATTCACAATGCCAATATCGATTGGCCGCGGAAAGGTTAATTTGGCTTGAGAATAATCAAGCTTGGGATTAATCGGACAAATGCGTATCGCCGTTAAGCATGTCCTTGCTGCGCAGCACTTGTGGATCGTGCAGTGTTGTGCCGTTATCGATCACCGCACGTACTTCGGCCAAATGCGCCAGATCGGTCGATGGGTCGGACTCCAGATCAAGGCCAAGCCAAGCGATTTATCCACTCAGCGGGTTGATATGCTGGTTCACGCAAATCACTACGGCACCAGCAATATTGTCCGATGCGGTGGGGTAAGGGCAGACCAGTAGATATTCGACTTCCATCATGGCCAGCACCTTATACGTGGCTACGTACAGTCTGGGCGCATGGCTGTCCAGATTGCAAATGCCGTCCTCGAACAGAAATTCCCTGATCAAACTCTCGCCGATGAAATTACCGTCCTCGTCGGGCCAGTAAGCATCGGTTTCGCCCTGATAACTGATCGTAAACGAACGCGTGTTGTCGAGCTGAAACCGTTCAGGCTCCGGCATGGTTTTTTCCGGTCGTTGCTGCCAGCCTTCAAGTATTTTCAGCACGGTCTGGTTGCATAATTCCTGCGGAGCGTGTTCGATTACGCCCTGGAAAATCAGTTCGGTTACATGATGGGTGTCGTCGGAAAACTGGCTCATTTAAACGGCCTCACAGATGATTGTCACTGGTCTTCATCACTGATGGCGCGGTGCACAAACTGTACGCAGACCGAGCCTTCGCCTACGGCCGAAGCCACGCGCTTGATCGAGCCTGAACGCACATCACCAACCGCGAATACACGCGAGCAACTGGTTTCCAGCGGATAAGGTTTTCGATCCAGATCCCAGCCACTCGCTTTCAGGTGCTCTTGATCCAGCGCATTGCCGGTCAGCACGAAACCTTTTGAATCCAGTGCCAGTTCATCACTGGCGAAACCGGTGCCGGGCTGCGCGCCGATGAAAATGAACAGATGCGATGCTGCCAGTTCCGAAGTTTCACCGGTCTGATTATTCACAATCGAAAGCGACTGCATAGCCTGATCGCCGTTGATCTTTTTAACTTCGGTATGCGGCAGCAGATGCACATTCGGCAGCCGATCGATGCGCTGGATCAGATAATCGGACATACTGTGCACCAGGCTGGCGCTGCGAATCAGGATATTGACCTGGCGCGCGCGTTTGGCCAGATACACGGCCGCCTGACCGGCCGAATTGCCGCCGCCGATAATCGCGACATCCTGGCCGCGGCACAGCTCACCTTCAACATGACTGGCGCCGTAATGCACGCCGCCGAACTGGTCCAGCCCGTCAATCGCCGGTTGCCGATAGATCGCGCCGCTGGCGATCACGACCGCCCGCGCATACAGAATATCGCCGCCATCGATGCGCAGCTTGTGTAGCGGGTCGCCGCATTCGAGCGACAGTAATTCGCGGGCTAACGCGATCTGTGCGCCGAATTTTTGTGCCTGCAGATAGGCTCGACCCATCAGCGCCTGACCGGAAATGCCGGTCGGAAAGCCCATGTAGTTTTCAATCTTCGAACTGCTGCCGGCCTGGCCGCCGGGCGCGCAGTTTTCCAGCACGACGACGCTCAGCCCTTCGGAAGCCGCATACACGGCCGCGGCTAACCCGGCCGGACCACTACCGATCACAGCGACATCGTAGGTCACGCCGCAGTCAAGCTGCGCGGTAAAGCCCATTTTTTCGGCGACGTCGCGATGACTGGGTTGAACCAGCACCTTATTGTTATAGACGACCTGTGGCCATTGGTTCGATTGAATATCACAATTGGCCAGGCGTCGCTCAACGGCGCTGTGATCACGTTCAGGATTAAGCACTTCGAAAGGAATGCCGTTGCGCGACAGGAAGCGCTGCAGATCGGCGGTTTCGGCGGTTTCGGTGTTCCCGATCAAACTGACGTTGCCAAGCCGGTTGGCAA
>JBCCHH010000073.1:0-7055 GCA_039028855.1 Pseudomonadota bacterium
CGCCGGTGTTGCCGCTGCTGACCAGTGCCTGGGATTGAGATGATCGGGTTGCCTGGATATCGAGCAGACGTGAATCTGGCAATAGCGAATCCAGCGCCTGCGCCATACTGCTGTTATCGCCGCGACGCAGTGCATGAGCCGGGCTCGAGTCCATTTCGATCTGCTCGGCCACATCGACCAATTCGATCCGTTCGGCCTGAGCCGATGACAGCGCATCGATCGTAGGCTGTAATTGACCGGCATCACCAAATAACCGAATGCAAAACGAAGGCTGCGCATTCAGCGCAATTTTGCAGGCGTCGATCGCCAGTGCCGGGGCAAAATCTGCACCCATCGCATCAACGGCGATCCACATAGGCTTGGAGGTGCCGGGCTCAGGAGCGTTTGGGAGAAAATCAGATACAGTCATTGCGAGCAAAATGATTCGCCCAATCATGCCTTAAGGCAGAACGACAGGACGAACCATTCAACACTCAACTTGTTCGAATGCGGCATCCGACGTCAGAACGGCGCCGGGGCCGGTCGAGCAGGGATCAGCCTTGCTCTTCTTCGTCGATGATTTCTTCGGCCACTTCCACCACCTGACGGCCGCGATAGAAGCCTTCGGCACTGACGTGGTGACGGCGGTGGATTTCGCCCGTGCTGGACTCTTCCGACAGAGTCGGACCCGTCAGGCTGTCATGCGAACGGCGCATGCCGCGACGCGATGGGGTTTTACGGCTTTTTTGTACGGCCATGATGGCATTCTCCAATTACAAAATTCAAAAATCAATGTGCTCAATTCGTTTTATTCAACGCATCGGCCAAACCGGCGAATGGTTTGTTACTACGCTGATTCACGTGCTGATCCGCTTCAGCTTCAAATACATCACCGGCCTGAATCATCGGCTCAGTGTTCGGGTCGACCGGCACCAATGGTAGCGCCAGCAGCAGTTCATCTTCGACCAGTTCGGCAATGTTCAGCCGACCGTCGGGGCAAATTTTAGGCTCCAAATCGTCCGGCAGCGCACTCAGCTCTGCTTCGGATTCGATCACCGCCAACGACGATTTCGAATCAATCGCCTGCAGATAACGCTTGAGCGTGCGTTGACACCGCAACGGCACCCGCCCGTTCAGCATACAGTCGAGGCGCAGATTACCTTGGTCATCGCGCCAGAAACTCGCTTCAAAGCCGATCGCATCATCCAATTCAGGCTCAAGCAGCACATCCTGCACCCGCTTCAGGCGAGATAAAGGCATACTGCCGGCAAAACTGCGTCGGGCCTGCGCCGCTCGCTCTGCTTGAATCCAGTCCGGGTAATCACGCGACATAGCCGATCAGTATATCATTTTTGTGCTTTTGTCAAAACAGGCAATCCACTATTCAAGGCTGCACATGTCGGAATCCACTCAATTACAGTCATCGCATCGTCGATTGGTTCTGGCCTCGGGCTCGCGCTATCGGGCCGGATTGCTGCAGCGCCTCAGAATCGACTTCGAAATCACCCCGGCCGATATTGACGAAACCGCGCAGGCCGGTGAATCCGGGCTCGCGCTGGCGCGGCGTTTATCGCTCGAAAAAGCCCGGCATATTCAACGCCAGCAACCCGATACGCTCGTGATCGGCGCCGACCAGACGGCCGTGATCGAAGCAACTGCCGATTCCGAACACGCCGGCCGGATTCTCGGCAAACCCGGCAATCCTGAAACCGCCGTGCGCCAACTTCAGGCCATGCGCGGCCATACCGTGCACTATCACTCGGGTCTCGCCCTGCTCGATGGGCAGACCGAACGCATTGACGTAGTCACCACCACCACGCGCTTGCGTCCGCTTTCCGACACCGAGATTCTGGCCTATCTCGAATACGATCAGCCCTTCGACTGCGCCGGCAGCCTGCGCTCCGAATCGCTCGGCATCAGTCTGCTCGACGAACTCTCAAGCGATGACCCGACTGCGCTGATAGGGCTGCCACTGATTCGTCTGAGCCAGTGGCTGCGCGAACTTGGGCTTGCCATACCTTAAAAGCCTCATTACTTCTGGCACCTTGATCCCGTCCACCATCGAACCAATGCTTTGAAAGCGCATCAAATCAGTCCGCGTAGTCTACACGGCTGCTACACTTAAAAATATTACCGATCCTCTTGGATCAATACCGAGCATGGAGCCCAAGCAATGGCCGCATCTGCCGCTGAGATGAACGATTCCACCACCTACAAACACTGGCGTCTGGAGCATGATCTGGACGGCATTGCCTGGCTGTATATCGACCGGGCTGATGAAAAGGTCAACAGCCTGAGCAGTGAAGTGCTCGGTGAACTCGATGACATTATCACTTCACTGGAAAGTCAATCACCGACCGGCCTGGTGCTGATGTCGGGCAAGCCGAAACAGTTCATCGTCGGTGCCGACGTGCGCGAATTCGACGCTACCACCGATATCTCGGTACTACAGGGTGGCATCCGTCGCGTACATAGCCTGTTCGAGCGAATCGAAAAACTGTCGTTTCCAACGGTCGTCGCATTCGAGGGCTACTGCCTCGGCGGCGGGCTTGAATTATCGCTGTGCTTCGACTGGCGTATCGCGCTTAATGCCGATCACACGCGCATGGGCTTCCCCGAAGTCAATCTCGGCATTTATCCAGGCTATGGCGGCTCGGGCCGCTCGATCAGCGCTATCGGCGGCATGAAAGCGATGGAAATTATGCTGACCGGCCGTATGCTGCGTGCGCGTGCCGCGCGCAGACTCGGCCTGGTCGATCAAACCGTCAGCGTGCACGGCTCATTGCGCTGGGCCGCGCGGCGGGCTGTTTTGAGGAAGCGCAAACATCAACGCAAGGGCCTGGTCGCCAGGCTATCGACTTTTAGTCCGGTGCGTAAATTCCTGGCCGGCCAGATGCGCAAGCAGACCCGACGTAAAGCCCGCCCCGAACACTACCCGGCACCGTATCGGCTGATCGACGAATTCGAGGCGCATGGCGATTCGCAGCACCGCATGATCCGTGCTGAAGCCGAGAACATCCCCGAACTGCTGGTTGGCGACACCTCGACCAATCTGCGCCGCGTATTCCGGCTGATGGAATTGCTCAAGAGCCAGGGCAAGCGCAGCCGATTCAAGGCCAAGCGCGTGCACGTGATCGGTGCCGGCGTCATGGGCGGCGATATCGCCGCCTGGTGTGCGTTGCGCGGCCTCGAGGTCACGCTGCAGGATCGCGAGATGAAATACATCGAGCCGGCACTCAAACGTGCAGCAGGTCTGTTCAAGAAAAAACTGAAAAAGGCGCCGGCCGTAGCGGCGGCCAAGACCCGCCTGCGCGCCGACGTTAACGGCGAAGGCGTGGCCCGCGCCGATGTAATTATCGAAGCGATCTTCGAGAACCGCGAGGCCAAGCGCAGCCTGCTCGAAGGGCTGAAAAACAAACTGCAGGATCATGCGATTATCGCAACCAATACGTCCGCCATCCCGCTGAATGAACTGTCTGATGTGCTCGATGATCCGAGTCGTCTGATCGGCCTGCACTTCTTCAACCCGGTGCCGAAGATGCCGCTGGTCGAGATTGTCTACGACGAGAAATCCGATCCGAAGCGCGTCAACGACGGCTGCAGCTTCACCAGCCAGATCGGCAAGTATGCCTTGCCCGTGACCTCAACGCCGGGCTTCCTCGTCAACCGCGTGCTCGTGCCGTATATGTACAAGGCTATGGTCATGCATCGCGACGGCATTCCCAAGGAGGCACTCGACAAGGCCGCGGTGCAGTTCGGCATGCCGATGGGGCCGGTCGAGCTCGTCGATACCGTCGGCCTCGACGTTGGTCTCGGCGTAATCGATACGATTATGGGCAATGCGGCCGGTGAAGATCGCAAAGTGCTTGAAGGGATGGTTAAATCCGGCAAGCTCGGCAAGAAATCGGGCGAAGGCTTCTACAAATGGGAGAAAGGCAAGCCGGTCAAGGACAAGGATGCGCATCAGGGTCATAACCTGAAATCCCTGGCTGATCAGCTGATTCAACCCTACCTGGATGAATGCGTATCCTGCCTCAACGACAAGGTGGTCGAAAACGCCGAGCTGCTCGATGCCGGCATGATTTTCGGCACTGGTTTCGCCCCGTTCCGCGGTGGCCCGATGCGCTATCTGGAAACTCAAGAGCAGGCCGCAGGCAAAGAAGCCGCTGCGGCCAAACCCGCCTTAACCGAAGTGCCAAAGCCGACCGAAGCGGAATCGGAAAAAGATCAGCAACCGACTCAAGACAAACCCGAAGCCGATAAAAAACCCGCAGCAAGCAAGAAAGCGGCCAAAAAGAAAGCGAAAAAGAAAAAATCAGCCACTAAAAAAGCGACCAAGAAAAAAGCGGCAAACAAACCCAAAGAACCGGCTGAAAAAGCAGAGTCTTCGGATTCCGCGTCAAATGATGACGTAAACAAAGATTCATCAGCCGACTGATTTGCACATAAGCCTATATCTACCAACGCAAGCCATACGCACGGCCTGCAAAAAATGACCAGAGGATTGAATTCATGACCGACGGATCACTCAAGCGCATCGCCATCATCGGCGGCAGCCGGATCCCGTGTTGCCGCTCGAACACGCTGTATGCCGATCAGACCAATCAGGACATGCTGACCGATGCGATTCAGGGCGTCGTTGATCGCTACAAACTGCACGGCAAGAAGATTGACAAAGTCATCGCCGGTGCCGTGACCGTGCATTCGCGCGACTGGAACCTGGCACGCGAAGCCGTGCTGTCGACTACGCTGTCGCCGCACACACCGGGTATCACGCTGCAGCAGGCCTGCGGTACGAGCCTGCAGGCGGCGCTGCTGGCCGGCGCTGAAATCGCAACCGGTCAGATCGACTGCGCGATTGTCGGCGGCACCGACACCACCTCCGATGCACCGATCGTATTTCAGCGCCGTTTCGCCCAGCGCCTGATCAAGCTGCCGCGCGCTAGATCCATGCGCGACAAGCTCAGTGTATTCAAGGGTTTTTCCCCTGCCGAACTCGCACCACAGCCGCCGGCCAACGCCGAACCGCGTACCGGGCTCTCGATGGGTCAGCACTGTGAGCGCATGGCCAGGGAATGGAGCATCGGTCGTGCCGAACAGGACGAGCTAACCGTCGCCAGCCACCATAACGCCGCCCGCGCCTGGGACGAAGGTTTCTTCGATGACATAGTTGTGCCGCATGCCGGCGTGCTGCGCGACAACAATCTGCGCCCGGACACCAGCATCGAGCAACTGACCAAGCTCAAACCCGTGTTTGACAAGAAATCCGGCAACGGTACGCTCACAGCCGGTAACTCGACCGCGCTGACCGACGGTGCCGCGGCCGTACTGTTAACGTCCGAAGACTACGCGCGCGAACACAAGCTGCCAGTCGCCGCCTGGTTGACCCAGGGTCGCACGAGCGCGGTCGATTTCGTCAACGGCGACGAGGGTCTGCTGATGGCACCGGCCGTGGCCGTGGCCGAAATGCTGCAGCGCGCCAATCTGAGCCTGCAGGACTTCGACTTCTACGAAATCCACGAAGCCTTCGCCGCGCAGGTGCTGTGTACGCTCAAAGCCTGGGAATCGGACGACTACTGCAAAGAGCGGCTTGGCCTGAATGAAGCCCTCGGCAGTATTGATCGCGGCAAGATGAATATTCACGGCAGCTCGTTGGCTGTCGGCCACCCGTTCGCGGCCACCGGCGCACGCATCATGAGTACACTCGCGCATATTCTCGAACACAACAGGCGAGGTCGCGGCCTTATCTCTGTCTGCACCGCCGGCGGCATGGGCGTCACCGCCATTCTGGAACGGGATTGAGTCCGGCCTGAGTAGTCACTGATTTTTCTTTAACCAAAACAGAGGGAAACAACCATGGGAATTTTCGATTTTGTCGGCAACGCCGGCAAAAAACTGTTCGCTGGCGGAGAGATTGATGAGAACGCCGTTCTCAAGCATCTGGCTTCGCTCGGTTTGAATATTCAGGCGCTGTCCGTCATTGCGCATCAGGATAAAAAAATGATCTCGATCGTCGGTCGCGCAGCCACGATTGAAGACAAGGAAAAACTCATTCTGGCTGCCGGCAATGTCGATGGTGTCGAAAAAGTCGATGACCGCGTTCGCGTCGTCGAAGCCGCAGCCCAGCCGTTACCGGAAGCAGAAGAAGCCGTTACCGAAATTGAGCAGGCACCCGAGCCCACGCCGGAAGAAGCGCCCTCGTCTACCTTCTATACTGTCCAGTCAGGCGATACGTTGAGCGGCATTGCCAAGGAACACTACGGCAACGCCGGCAAATATATGGTCATCTTCGAAGCTAACCAGCCGATGCTCGAAGATCCGAACAAGATTTATCCAGGCCAAGTGTTACGCATTCCGGCCATTGATTAAACCTCGATTCACAGCCGAATAAAAGCCCAGCCTTCAGGCTGGGCTTTTTTGTAGCCACTTTTCAGCGCAATTTATGGCCAGTTGCTACGGGCCCAGGCAACCAGATTGTTTAATGCAGCGCCGCCCGCTCCAACGTTGGTATCCTCAAGCGTCCACCACAGAAACGTGGTTTTCGAGCCGCCGCTGTGTGTCGCGATGGCATACGGCTCGCCATTCCAGAATCCAAACACCGGACCTCCGGAATTGCCAGCGGTCGCGTCAGCTTCGTATTCAACCTCTTCGGCACTTCCGTCGCGATCGTCATCCAGCACCGGCCACCACATTTGCCGAGACGGGCGATTGCCGCCGGCCACAGCGCCCGGATAGCCTGCTAGCGTCCAGTAGTTCCCGCCTTCCCAGGAACTGTGATAATCCTTCGTACCAAAATAGCCATAGCGATCTCCAAGTGGTGTGTACAGGCGCAGCACCACCATGTCCCATGCAGAAACCTGGTTACCGGTGTTGTAGCCCCAGTAGTCCGACACCCAGGAACTGACCCCGGCGCCGAGCGTAGAGCCGCCGTTATAGAACGAAGGAATGAATTGCATGGCCCAATTGTTTGAACCCCAGGGCGCCACATGGCCAGCCGTCAAGACGACGCGGCCACCAATCAATACACCTGATCCCGACCAGGCAGGGAAAGGCTGGCTGAAATCATCCCATACCAG
>JBCCHH010000074.1:0-6989 GCA_039028855.1 Pseudomonadota bacterium
AGATTTCATAGGTACAAAGCAGTGTGCGCCTGCGTTTTCAGCCACATAGTGATTCTACCGCTGATCACCCAATGGGCTGGATTCGACAGTTTGCGCACATAAAACCGAAGGGTGTTCTATTGTTGGAACGATTTAAGCGTTCAGTGCCCGGCCAATCGTTTGCAAGGGCCTAATGATGTTCTCCCTGCCCGGTGCAGGTAATAGCGGGCTTGCTGGCGACTCAGTTTTCATCACCGGCGTGATGTGTCAATCAATTGCTTGCACTAATGCAATCCGAGTCGGGAAAACCCTGGAATTCCGTCCTGCATGCGATGACCTTGAGCCGGCATCTGGAATGAGAAGCGCATAATCAACCGGCTCGCTGATTGCGCATTTTCATGGCAACCACCAGCAACATAATCGTCAAGCCCCAGACGTTGAACGTGGGTAAGGCAGTCGAATTGAGTGAGCCACGATAGCGAGCGATGTAGCCATTTATGAACCCACTAGCCTGGGTGAAACGACCACCAGCATAGAGATTCCCACCAGACTCCTCGAGAGCAAAAACGAAATCGTTCACACCAACGCCAAGCGCCGACCGTCCAACATCACCATTCTGGATCGTGTCATAGACAGCGATGCGATTCACGGCAATACTGCCAGCCTGAAAAAAATTGCCTCCAATTATAAAGATCTGTGCCGATCGCAGCGAGGGTAAAAACAGTTAAGTCCTGCACCCCGCTGCCAAGCGCCGACCAACCAGCAATGCTGCTCTGGGTCGTGTCATAAACCGCAATACTGTTCACGAGATTGCCGCCCGCCTGGATGAAGAATCCACCATAGAAGCGAACCTGCCAGGAAAATCATAGAGAAAAGCTGACAATCTAGTCAGACAAATTAAATAATCTTCTGGACTTAAGCACCCCAAATTCATCAATGCTGCCAATGCCAATAAATTCTTCATCGGAATAGATTCTGGCTAATTCCGTTTGATCCTCATTTGTCCGCACCGGCTGGCCATGCCGCAGCGCAGTGGTTTGTTCTGGTGTAAGTTCGATTGAAGGCAGGTCGGACAAGGCCTGATCAGGGGCGATCAGCAACGCTCGGGCATCGTCACATGACAGGTCGCTGAGTTTGTCCATCGAAACAGCTTGTTCGAGTGCAAAAAGCCCGCTACGTTCGCGTCGCAATGCGCTCAAATGCGCGCCGCAGTCATTGGATTCGCCGATATCCATCGCCAGGCTGCGGATGTAGGTGCCTTTGCTGCAGGCGACGCGCACGGTCAGGCGGTTCTGGTCGAAATCCAGCAGATCGAGTTGGTGGATGGTGACCTTGCGCGGTTTGCGTTCGACTTCGATGCCGGCTCTGGCGAGTTCGTGCAGGCGTTTACCTTTGTGCTTGAGGGCGGAGACCATCGGCGGGATTTGTTCGATCGGGCCGCGGAAGGGTTCAAGTACCGCTTCGATCTGTTGGCGCGTCAACTCAGGTATTTCGCGCTCCTCAAGTACTTCACCATCAGCATCGCCGCTGTTGGTGGTCTGACCGAGACGGATATCGGCCAAATATTGCTTATCGGATTCAAGCAGAAACTGCGAAACTTTGGTGGCCTGACCGAAACACAGTGGCAGCAGGCCGTTGGCCATCGGGTCGAGCGCGCCGGTGTGGCCCGCTTTTTTGATATTCAGGATGCGTTTGGCGCGGCTGAGTACGGCGTTCGAAGTGAGGCCTGAAGGTTTATCCAGCAGCAGAATGCCATGCGTGCTCATCGGTTCGTAGCTTGTTCGGCGGCGATACTGCGCTTAATCGGGTTTACGTCTGGATGCAGCCAGCAGTTGCTCAATCCGCTGGCCCGATTCGCTTGAGGTATCGTGCAGAAATCGCAGCGTCGGCACCAGCCTCAGGCGAATGCGACCGGCCAGTTCATGCCGAATCTGACCACTGGCTTCGTTCAGCGTTTTGGCGATTTCAGCACCATGCTCGATCTCTAGCGCGGACACATAGACCTTGGCATGCGATAAATCGCGCGAGACTTCGACGTCGGTGATGCTGATCAGAGAGGGCAGTTCATGCTCCATCTCGCGCTGGACGATATTGGCCAGTTCGCGCCGCAGCAGGCCGGCGACGCGTTCGGAACGGGCGTGGCTCATGATTCCAGCGTGCGCGCGACTTCATAGCGCTCGTAGCACTCGATCTGATCACCCGGTTTGACGTCGTTGTATTGCTTGACGCCGATGCCGCATTCGGTACCGGCCTGCACTTCGGCCGCGTCATCCTTGAAGCGTCGCAGCGATTCGAGTTCGCCTTCGAACACAACGACGTTGTCACGCAGCACGCGGATCGGGTTGGAACGCTTGACCACACCCTCAACCACAAGACAGCCGGCAATGGCACCGAGTTTGGACGAGCGGAACACGTCCTTGACTTCGGCCAGACCGATAATCTCTTCCTTGACCTCAGTGCCGAGCAGGCCGCCGATGGCTTTTTTCACATCATCAATGGCTTCATAGATGATGCTGTAGTAGTTCAGATCGAGCCCGGCTTCGCTGATGATCTTGCGTGCACTGGCATCGGCACGCACGTTGAAGCCGATGATGATGGCATTCGAGGCCTGCGCCAGCGACGCATCCGACTCGGTAATACCGCCGACACCCGATGAAATCACGTTGACCTCTACTTCGCTATTCGACAACTTGGTCAATGCATCGCGCAACGCTTCGGCCGAACCCTGCACATCGGCCTTGATGACCAGATTCACGGCCTGCGCTTCACCGACCTGGCCGCCTTCTTCCATCTGGTCGAACAGGTTCTGCAGCTTAGCCGCCTGACGCTCGGCCAAACGACCCTCACGCGACTGCGCCTTGCGCTGATCGGCCGCTTCGCGCGCCTTGCGCTCGTTGGCCACGGCCAGTACGTCATCGCCCGCATTCGGCACGCCGGACAGGCCCAGAACTTCGGCCGGAATTGACGGGCCGGCCTCGTCAATCGGCTGGCCCGATTCATCGAACATGGCGCGCACGCGACCAAATTCTTCACCCGCCAGCACCATATCACCGCGTCTGAGCGTGCCGTCCTGAACCAGAATGGTTGCGACCGGGCCACGGCCTTTGTCGAGCGAGGATTCAACCACCACACCGCGGCAGCGACGCTCGGGCACGGCTTCAAGTTCAAGCACTTCAGACTGCAGCAGAATGGCTTCGAGCAGATCGTCCACGCCTTCACCGGTAATCGCCGACACGGGTACGAAGATTTCCTGACCGCCCCAGTCTTCAGGCACGACTTCTTCGGCAGACAGTTCGTTCTTGACTCTGTCCGGCTCGGCTTCGGGCTTGTCGATCTTATTGACGGCGACGATCAGCGGCACTTCGGCGGCACGTGCGTGCTGAATCGCTTCTTTGGTCTGGGGCATGACGCCATCGTCGGCTGCGACCACCAGAATCACGATATCGGTCGCCTGCGCACCGCGTGCACGCATAGCGGTAAACGCGGCGTGACCCGGGGTATCGAGGAAGGTCACGACACCGTTGTCGGTTTCGACATGATAGGCACCAATATGCTGGGTGATACCACCGCTTTCGCCGGCCGCCACCTTGGCGCGGCGGATGTAATCCAGCAGCGAGGTCTTGCCGTGGTCGACGTGGCCCATTACGGTCACCACCGGCGGACGAACTGTCGTCTCACCACCTTCCTCGGGCTCGGCAATCAGCTCTTCTTCAATATCCTGAACCTGGGCCGGACGCGCTTCGTACTCCATTTCCTCGGCAACGAGAATGGCCGTTTCCTGATCGAGCACCTGGTTGATCGTCACCATCGAACCCATATTCATGAGCGTCTTAATGACCTCTCCAGCCTTGATCGCCATGAGCTTGGCCAGATCGCCGACCGTGATCGACTCTGGAATCTCAAGTTCGCGCTTGACCGGCGCGGTCGGCATCTGGAAGCCGTGCTCGCCACTGCCGGTAGTGGCCTGCCGCGCACGCCGCTTAGTCGGCTTGCGTCGCTTGCTGCGCGTGGCCACGTGCAGTTCTTCGCGACCATAGCGCGTTTTACCCGGTTTGCCGGTCTTGGATCGCTTACTTTCTTCCTCACGCTTGCGGCGCGTTTCACGCTCGGCTTCTTGTCGCGCAGCTTCAGCAGCCTCGGCTGCAGCCTGAGCCTGGGCCGTTGCACGCGCGGCTTCTTCAGCTTCGCGCTGCTTCTCGGCTTCGGCTTCTTTTTCAGCTCGTTCGGCTTTGCGCTTTTCTTCCGCCTCGGCCTCAAGCCGTTCGCGCTCGGCCTGTTCAGCCCTGCGCTTTTCTTCCAATTCGCGCTCGGTCTGCTCGGCCGCTTCACGCGCGACGCGCGATTCCTCAAGCGCCTTGATTGCCGCTTCGCGATCGGCATCGCTCTGTTCGGTTTCCTGAATCGCGCCGCGCTTGACGTAGGTGCGCTTTTTGCGCACTTCAACATTGACCGTTCGCGCCGGTCCGCTTGAGCCTCGAGGCCCGCGTGTACGACCGGCACCAGCGACCGGCACCTTGATTTCGCTGACGGTTTTACGTCGCAAGGTGACCTTGCGCGGCGAGTCGCTATCCTCGCGGCTCTCACTTTTGCCGTGACTAGTCCGCAGATACGCCAAGAGCTTTTTCTTGTCGTCATTGGTCACGGCTGCATCGGGCTGATCAATCTTGATGCCGGCCTCCTTGAACTGGACCAGCAGTCGATCAGGCGTCACGCCAAGCACTTCCGCTAATTGTTTAACTGTGACCTGCGACATTCAAACTCCTTAAAAGCTTTTATCCCTGCGGCTATGGCTGCTTCAGAAAAGGCGACAATCAGTCTTCTTCGGCAAACCAGTGCGCGCGGGCTTTCATGATCAGTTCCGCAGCCTGTTCCGGCTCCAGATGCTTGACATCTTCCAACTCATCGACCGCGCACTCGGCCAGATCATCGCGCGTGCGAATGCCTTTCTCCGCCAGGCGGAACGCAATCGATTCGCTCATGCCTTCGAGTTCGAGCAGATCCTCGGCCGGACGGTTTTCTTCAAGCTCTTCTTCCGACGCAATCATCTGCGTCAACAGTGCATCACGCGCACGCTGGCGCAGTTCGGCAACGATCTCTTCGTCGAATTCTTCGACCGCCAGCAACTCGGCTTCAGGCACATAGGCCACTTCCTCAACATTGGTGAAGCCTTCCTGCACCAGAATACCGGCCAGCTCTTCGTCCACATCGAGCTTTTCGACGAACATCTGCAGCACTTTCTGCGATTCTTCCTCGCTCTTCGACTCGGCGTCCTCAATTGTCATGACGTTGAGTTCCCAGCCGGTCAACTCGGCCGCCAGGCGTACGTTCTGACCGCCACGACCGATCGCCTGCGACAGATTTTCTTCCTCGACCGCAACATCCATACTGCGTGCGTCTTCATCGACAATGATCGAGGCGACTTCGGCCGGCGCCATCGCGTTAATGACGAACTGGGCCGGGTTTTCGTCCCACAAGATAATGTCGATGCGCTCACCGGCCAACTCGTTCGACACGGCCTGCACGCGCGAGCCGCGCATGCCAACGCAGGCACCGATCGGATCGGTACGCGAATCGAGCGCATGCACGGCAATCTTGGCGCGGCGACCCGGGTCGCGCGCCGCCCCCGTGAGCTCAATCAGATTCTGCGAGAACTCGGGTACTTCAATCTTGAACAGTTCGATCAGAAATTCCGGTGCCGTGCGGCTGACGAACAACTGCGGGCCGCGCTGCTCGGCGCGCACCTCGTACAGATAGCCACGCAAACGGTCGTTCGGGCGCACGTTTTCACCCGGAATGGTGTGCCGCGACGGGATAAACGCCTTGGCATTCTCACCAAGCTCGAGATAAATGCCGCCGCGCTCGGCACGCTCAACCTTGGCGCTGACGAGCTCGCCAACCCGGTCTTCATACGCCTCGACCACCTGCACGCGCTCGGCCTGACGTACTTTCTGCACGATCACCTGCTTGGCGGCCTGAGCCTCAATCCGGCCAAATGCTGGCGGTTCCATCGGCTCTTCAATATAGTCGCCTTCGTTCAGTTCCGGATCCGTCTTGCGTGCATCGGTCAGACGAATCTGCCGATCTGCTGATTCCAAATCCACCTCATCCTTGTCGTCGGAAATCACTTCCCAGCGACGAAACGCTTCATAGTTACCCGAATCGCGATCGATCGCCACACGCGTGTCGATATCCAGCGGATGGCGACGACGCGCAGCCGATGCCAGCGCGGCCTCAATCGCCTCGAAGATAATATCGCGCGACAGGCCTTTCTCGTTCGAGACCGCCTCGGCCACCAGCAAAATGTCTTTACCCATAGTCGTCATAGTTTCAATCTCTACATGTTCGGATGCATAACAGCAAAGTCCAGCAGCCGTGTCTTGGTTATCCCTTCAGTTCGAACCTCTGGTGGCATGTCCGGCCAGCAAAGCGTCAAAATCGGGCTTCAAATTGGCCCGCCGGATCAAACTCAGCGGTACTGTAAACAGTTCGCCATCGACCTCAATCTGCGCTTCGTCGTGCTCTGATGCGCCGATCAGCGTTCCGCTCAATTTGCGACGACCCTGATGCGGCGAATAGAGTTGCAACACTGCCTCATGGCCAGCGAACTGACGATAATGTGCGGCTTCGAACAGCGGTCGCTCGGCGCCGGGTGAGGACACTTCAAGGCTGTATTCGCCCCGAATCGGGTCTTCCACATCGAGCAAAGCCGAGATTTCGCGGCTAAGCTCAGCGCAGTCATCAACCGTAACGCCGCCGGGCGCGCGGTCGATATACACGCGCAACAGCCGATTCTTCGGATTCGGCAAATATTCCAGGCCAATGAATTCGAAATTCATCGACTCAATCGTCGGGCGCAGCAAACGGCTTACATCATCTTCAACGGCCATCGCACAACTCCGAATTCAAAAAAACCACCGGCCAATAAAATGAGAAAGCCCCTGACCAAACCAGGGGCTTCCTTCACCGATTACCTGGTAGCGGGGGCAGGATTCGAACCTGCGACCTTCGGG
>JBCCHH010000075.1:0-6971 GCA_039028855.1 Pseudomonadota bacterium
ACAAAATTCTCAAAACGCTCCGGCTTCGCCTCCACGGGACGCGCCAAGGCGCGCCACTTAGCTAAGACGTTAAGAGTACGGAAAGGGAGGTTTAGTTGCCTACAGTTTTGAGAGATGGGCCATATCGGTTCTACTGGTACAGCCACGAACCAGGAGAACCGCCGCATGTTCATGTGGATCGCGATGATTGCTCAGCTAAGTATTGGCTCGAGCCCGTGGCCCTTGCTCGAAACCTTGGTTTCCCCGCCAACGAACTCCGACGGATTTGGGCTGTTGTAGAATCAAACAAATTGGAATTTTTGGAGGCCTGGAATGGGTACTTTGGCGCTTAACGCCGACGAACGGGTGGAATCTGTCGAATTTACCGCGGAATTCCTGATTGTAGGACTCAAGGACGGTCGCCGCATATCTGTGCCCGTCGAGTGGTATCCCCGACTCGCCCAGGCCTCGCAATCCGAGCTTGGCAACTGGCAGATTTCTGGCGCTGGCTACGGAATCCATTGGCCTGAATTGGACGAGGACCTCAGTACCGAGGGACTGCTTCGAGGCGCTCCGGCTCCTATCAATTCGCTCGACTCGAACGAAATCAAAACTGGCAGCAGCTAGCTCAGACTTTTCGACCCTATGCTCGATACGGTTTTGTCTTTGGCTTTGATGAGCCTGGGAGCCGCCGAGACGCGCAAGCTTTGCTGGATATAGGGCCAAAGGTGTTTGAGCGCAAGCGAGTTCTTTGGCCCTCAGCAAAGCTGAGCATCGCAGGGTACCCAGCGTAAGCTGGGCGGCGGATTGGCGACAGCGTTTTTGCTTACTTTTGTCGCGACAAAAGTAAGTCGTACAAGCTCGCGCAGCGAGCGACGAAATGCCTTTGACTTTATGCCAAAAGCTGATTGGCTAATCACTTGCAATTGTCAACCGATCCACCTTCCGAACCCCCTCGGCAGTAACCGCCCACGCTGTGCCCGCTCGCCCCTGTAGTTCTCAGTATCCGACCACGACAACCGCAAGTACCACTGTCCGGCAAATCGACGAGATCACGAACGGTCAGCAATCTATAAGATTGAAATTATACGCAAATTGCGTATACTAAACCCATGAAGCTAGTTTTCTTTGAAACCCCTCTGTTTACAAGCCTTGTTGGCGACTATCTGACGGATGAAAGCTATCGGGAACTGCAACTAGCGCTGATACAGAATCCAGAAATGGGCAGCAGGATGCCCGGTACCGGTGGATTTCGTAAGGTTCGTTGGGAAGATGCCCGTCGCGGCAAAGGTAAGCGAGGTGGGCTGAGAGTGATTTATTACTATTTATCCTCAGATAATCAGGTTTGGTTTTTCACGCTCTATGACAAGGATGAAGCCTCAAATCTGAATGCCAAAGAAAAGAAGATCTTGAAGAATGCCATTCAGGCCGAATTGGAGGCAAGGAGAACAAAACGATGAAAAAAAAGCGCAAGTTATTCGACGAACTGATGCAAGGTGTCGATGCCATGCAGCAACAACGCAAGGAAAAAATTACCTTGCGGACGCATGAAGTCGAGGACCTGCAGCCACTAACCGTGGACGCGAATTCCATCCGCGACACGCGCGAGCGCATGCACGTTTCTCGTGCGGTGTTTGCCCGTCGTCTGCGTGTATCAATACGCACTCTGGAAAACTGGGAACAAGGACGTGCACGGCCCAATGCCCAGGCCGCCGCATTGATTCTCATGGTGAGAAAGTTCCCTGATACGTTAGATAAATTGAGTGAACTGGAAAACCGGGCGGCATAAGGAAATCGACCGCCCGGCAAGGGCGGTGCGACCGAAGCTTCCAGTGCAACCACTCTTGGAGTACAGAGGACTGCATTTCGCTTGACCGTAAACCCTGGGAGTAAACTTCTCAAGTCAAATCCTAGGGCTTGAATTTGTGAGCCGCATAAATTGGCAAATACGGAACCTGCGGTTCTTTGAGCTCCCTACCGAGGGACTGCTCCGGGGCAACCCGGCTCCTATCAAGTCGGTCAACTCGGGCGAGATCAAAACTGGCGCCAGTTAGTTCAGACTTCTAGAATTTATGCTCTATATGATTTTGTCTTTGACATTGCTTTTGCAGTTGACTTTGACGAGCGTGTGAACCGCCGAAGCGCGCAGAGGCAGGCGGAATGAGGCGAAAAGCTGTTTGAGCGAAGCGAGTTCTTTTCGCCCCGGCTGCATCGAGCACTGCAGGGAACCCGGCGCAGCCGGGCGGTGAAGTCGCGGGAGCGTTTTTGGTGACTTTTCCCGCTGAAAAAGTCACTCGCATCAGCCCGCACAGCGGGCGGCGAAACGCCTTTGATTTTGGCTTTATCTTCTTATGCAATTCCAATACTGCAAATCAAATATCAATCATCCGCAATCGTCAACCGCTCCACCTTCCGAAACCCCCTCGGCAATAACCGCCCACGCTGGGCACGTTCGCCCCAGTAGTTTTCGGTATCGGACCACGACAGCCGCAAATAGCGCTGGCCGGCCCAGACCAGGCAATCCTGGCCTTTGACGAGCACGATCGCTCCAACCATGGTTTCGCCGTCTTTTCGTGCCTTGGGCGGGATGTTGATCATTTTATTACCCTTACCTTTGCCCAGCTCCGGCAGCTCGCTTAAATAGTAGGTCAAAAGATTGCCGGCGCTGGTGGCACAGACCACCACGGCTTCTTCGGCTTTGACCACGGGCGCAGGCGGCAGCACTTGTGCACCATCGGGCACGCTCAATAATTGCTTGCCAGCTTTTTGGCGGGTGTGCAGGTTCTTCATTTGGGTGACAAAGCCATAGCCGGCCGTGGTCGCAAGCAGGATGCGATCATCTTCATCGCCGAGCGCCAGACCGCGGAACACGGCACCAGCCGGCGGTGAGAAGCGGCCAGTTACCGGCTCGCCGAGGCTGCGCGCCGAGGGCAGTTCATGCGTGGCCAGTTGGTAACTGCGGCCGGTCGAATCAAGCAGGCAGGTCAACTGATTGCTGCGTCCGCGCGCAGCATGCAGGTATTGGTCGCCAGCTTTATAATTCAGCTCCTGCGGATCAATCTCATGGCCTTTGGCTGCACGAATCCAGCCATTTTCACTGAGCACGACCGTGACCGGCTCGGACGGTACAAGATCGGTTTCCTTGAGCGCCTGGGCCGCCTCGCGCTCGACCAGCGGCGAACGTCGGTCATCGCCATATTTTTCGGCGTCTTCGAGCAACTCATCACGAATCAGGCGGGTTAGTTTTTTTGGTGAGTCGAGAATGGCTTCGAGCGATTGGCGCTCGTCGTCCAGCTCATCCTTTTCAGCGCGGATCTTGAACTCTTCAAGCTTGGCCAGGTGGCGCAGCTTCAAATCCAGAATCGCTTCAGCCTGGGTGCCGGTCAGCTCGAAGCGCTGCATCAGCACGGGTTTGGGCTCGTCTTCGGTCCGGATGATATGGATCACTTCATCAATATTCAGAAACGCGATCAGCAGACCATCAAGTACATGCAGCCGGTCGACCACCTGATCGAGTCGGAATTCGAGCCGGCGCGTGACCGTGACGCGACGGTAGGCGATCCATTCGCTGAGCAGCTTGCGCAGATCGCACACGCCCGGCTTGCCGTTGTTGCCGATCACGTTCAGATTGACGCGATAGCTTTTTTCCAGATCGGTGGTGGCGAACAGATGTGCCATCAGCCCGCCCAGATCGACGCGATTGCTGCGCGGCACCAGAATCAGACGGGTTGGATGTTCATGATCGGATTCATCACGCAGATCCGTCAACATCGGCAGCTTCTTGGCCTGCATCTGGGCCGCGACCTGCTCCAGCACCTTGGCTGGCGAGACCTGATACGGCAGCGCGGTGATGATGATTTCCTCGCCTTCACGTTCCCACACCGCGCGCTGGCGCACGCTGCCGTGGCCGGTTTCATAGAGCTGCAACAAATCCGCACGCGGCGTCACGATCTCGCCCGCGGTCGGGAAATCCGGACCCTGAATGTGCTCGCACAGATCGGCCACCGTCGAGCGCGGCTTATCAAGCAACCGAAGCGTCGCCGAAACCACTTCGCGCAGATTGTGCGGCGGAATGTCCGTTGACATGCCGACCGCAATCCCCTGCCCGCCGTTGAGCAGGATATTCGGCACGCGCGCGGGCAATAACTTCGGCTCCTTCATCGTGCCGTCGAAATTCGGCACCCAGTCGACCGTACCCTGACCCAGCTCAGCCAGCAGCAGCCTGGCATACGGCGCCAGTCGCGATTCGGTATAGCGCATCGCGGCGAACGATTTTGGATCGTCCGGCGAGCCGAAATTGCCCTGGCCGTCGATCAGCGGATAGCGATACGAAAACGGCTGCGCCATCAGCACCATCGCCTCATAGCAGGCCGAGTCGCCGTGCGGATGGAATTTGCCGATCACATCGCCGACCGTACGGGCTGATTTCTTGTGCTTGCTTGCCGCCGACAGACCGAGCTCACTCATCGCATAGATAATGCGTCGCTGCACCGGCTTGAGCCCATCGCCGACATGCGGCAAGGCACGATCAAGCACCACATACATCGAGTAGTCGAGATACGCGCGCTCGGCATATTCGCGTAACGGCACTTGCTCGAAGGGAAGAAGACTGGATTCCGTGTTCATACGCCTATTGTTGCTTAAATCGTTTGGAAATGCCGTGGATTGATCGCTTCAGCACGCAACATTCGCTTGAGCCCGATTTGCTAGCCTGAATACATCAAAAATGAGTTAGTCTGCACCCATCTTGCTTCAGAGACACGTCATGAACCAGCCACTGAACACCCTGCTTGTTGCCAGTCTGCTGATTCTAAGCAGTCCGTCCGCCTACGCCGTCGACGCCATCACCAAACTGAACAATGTCGACGGTGAACCCGTCGGCAGCGTCGAGTTCCGGGCCACGCCGCACGGCACGCTGCTGTTCGTTTCGCTGCATTCGATGGAACCCGGTGTGAATGCCTTTCATATTCACGCCATTGGTCAGTGTGATCCGTCATTCGGCCATGCCGGCGGCCACTACAATCCCGATGGCGTTGGACATGGCTATTTCAACGAAAAGGGGGTTCACGCCGGCGATATGCCCAATCTGCATATTCCCGAAAACGGTCAGCTCACCGTGGAAGTATTCAACCATCAGTTGTTTCTGGACGAGCGTTTGTTTGACGAGGACGGCGCATCGGTCATGATCCATGCCGGACCCGATGACTACACCACAGACCCTTCAGGCAACGCCGGTACACGCATCGCCTGTGGTGTGATCGAGCGAGTAGAGGACTAAAACCCCGACTTTCGAGCAAGGCGGATATCAAAAGCGTATCATTTGCTGCCTAGAGCAGACTCTGCCTGATAGTCAAACGGTTTGTACGCGCGCACTTCATCACGATGGCTACTGTTAATGCTGGCCGCGGCAGTTTTGCTGCGCAGTATGGCAGCGCCTGGCTATATGCCTTCGGCACTGGTCGATGGCTATCCGGTCATGCTGTGTCCACAAGGTTTGGACGCGGACTGGTATCAACTGATTTCAGCGGCCAAAACAGTAGACGCGCATGCTCACCACCATCATGGGCATTCGCATCATCACCATTTTTCAAATGAAGAGGCTCCGAGCTCACCCAGTATTGAGGCCGACCATCCGCTGGATCGCTGTGCATTAGGTAGTGCGCTGGCGATGCTGGCCCTGCCATCGTCGACACATTCGGTCGAAGCCGTTTCAAGCACGGGCAGCAACCCGATTCGTATTTCTGAAGCACCTTCCTTTACATGTGCCCGTGTATTTCGCGCCCGCGCACCGCCACGCCTGATTCCTGTTTAAACCGTATGTTATTCGCGCTTGCCTGGCCGGTCCGAAAACGGTCGGGCAATACGCTTTTGCCAATTAATTAAGGAATCAACAATGTACGCTTTATTGAAACGAACCGCAGCACAAGCCATCGTGCTGGCGGTTCTAGTCTGCCTGATACCGCTGAATGCAGCACTGGCGGATCATAACAACGATAGTACTAACGATCACAACCACAACGACCCACGCCCGGACGATCACGCGCCAATTGGCGTAATGGGCGATCACACTCACAAAGTGGGAGAATGGATGCTGTCCTACCGATTTATGCGGATGGAGATGTCGGGCAATCGGGACGGTAACGATTCGATTTCAGCCGATGAAATCGCAACCTCGGCACCCAACCGCTTCTTCGGCATGCCCGGCCAGCCGCCGACCTTGCGCATCGTGCCGACCGAAATGACAATGGATATGCACATGTTTGGCGCCATGTACGCACCCAGCGATCGCGTCACGCTGATGCTGATGGTGAATTATCTGGAAAACGAGATGGAGCACATCTCCTACGCCGGCGGCATGGGTACCGAACAAGGCGGCACCTTCACAACTCAGTCTTCGGGCTTTGGCGATACGCGTTTCAGCAGCCTGATTACGTTGAACGAATCGCTCAATTCGCGCCTGCACGCCATCGTTGGCATCGAAGCGCCAACCGGCTCTACCAGCGAGCGCGACACGATTCTGACGCCGATGGGCATGCGCCCGGAAATTCGTCTGCCCTATCCGATGCAGCTTGGTACCGGCTCGTGGAGCGCCATAGTCGGCCTGAATCAGACTTGGACTGGCACGCGCGTTTCCGGCGGCGCACAGTGGCAAAGCCTGATTCGCCTGAACGAAAATGGCGATGACTACACACGTGGCGACGAACATCGGCTGAACCTCTGGGGCGCATATCGTCTGGCCGATCGTTTGAGTGCTTCCATGCGCCTGGAAGGCTTTGATCGAGCCAATACCGATGGCCGCGACCTTCTAATTATGGGGCCGGTGCAAACTGCCGATCCGGACCGGCAGGCTGCACGCAGAGTCAGCCTGGGCCTGGGGCTGAACTACGTGTTCGGCAAAAACCGCATTGCGCTGGAATGGACCCAACCAATCTATCAGGACCTCGACGGACCTCAACTGGAAGTCGACTCCAACCTGATTCTGGGCTGGCAAT
>JBCCHH010000076.1:0-6947 GCA_039028855.1 Pseudomonadota bacterium
AAGCGCTAGCGTTGGCAGGCTTGTAGTGCCTTGCTCTGTTTGCCGGGGTTTTCGAAACCACTGTTTTCGAATTTTTTATTAAAAAGGGAGTGTTGTAATGGTCAGATGGTGTTCTTTCCGGATTCTTTTTTTGGCACTGATGTCTTGTGCAAGTAGCTTTGCGGCGGCACAACTGCCCGATGTGATTGCAACTAAAACTAACGATACCGGCGGCGTGGCGCTGATCGATACGCCGTTTACCTGGACCATCGTGATGGAGAACATTGGTTCTGGTGACTATATACTGAACGGCGGGTTTACCGGGCTTCGGGATGATTTGCCGAATACCAACATGAGCTACGGATCGCCGACCGTGAGCTATGCCGGCGGCACCACGCAAACGATCACCTGCAGAATCAACTCCTTTCGTCTCAATTGTGAAGACAATGATTTCTTCCTTATGCCGCCAGGCGGCAGTTTTACGGTCAGCTTTACCGCAACATCCAGCGTCGCGCAAACGCTGGATAATCCACGCACAGGCGGCATCTGCCGAGCCGATGCTGGCAATGAAAATTCGGAGTCAAACGAATCAAATAACGACTGCGCGAATACCGTTGTAGTAGGTACCGGAGCGGTCGGCCCGGATTTGACGGTCAGCAAGACCAATCCGGTTTCCGGTTCAACCGAGCTTGCAGCCGGCGCGTTCGACTGGACGCTGACGGTCGCCAACGGCGGCGATGAAGACGCTACATTCAGCAGCGGTCAGACCATTCTCAGCGACAATCTGCCGAATATCGGAGTCAGTTACGGTACGCCCTCGGTCGGCTCGTTGACCGGCGTATCCGGCAGCGGCACCATCAACTGCGCGATTGCAGGCTTCAACTTGAACTGTACGGCTTCGGGCGGCACTGTGGTATTGGCTGACGTCAGCGGCGGCTTCCAGGTGACGGTGCCGACCATGCCAACGGCACCCGGCAGCCTGGTCAATCCACGCTCCGGCGGCAGCTGTGCGGTGGATCCGGCAAACGTGATCAGCGAGGGCGATGAAGCCAATAACGACTGTGCCGATACTGTGACGGTTGCCGGTTCACCCGATCTGATCGTCAGCAAAATCAACGACGTAGCCGGTGCCGCGGAAGTTGGCGTGCCGTTCAACTGGACGATTGTGGTCAGCAATACCGGCAGCGCGAACTATGAGCAGAACGGCAGCTTCAGCGTACTGCGCGACGAATTGCCGAATGTCGACGTCAGCTATGGTTCGCTGAACGTATCCTATGCCGGCGGCACGACCACGAATCTGAACTGCAGCCTTAACGCATTTGTCCTCAATTGTGAGGATGTGGATAATTTCAGCATGCCGCCGGGCGGCAGCTTTACGGTGACCGTGCCGGTCACCTCGACTGCGGCGCAAACGCTGGATAATCCGCGAACCGGCGGCGTGTGCCGGGTCGGTGGCGAAGACGCTGAAACGGATACCTCGAACAACAACTGTTCGGATTCCGTGGTGGTGACCACGGGTGCGATCGGCCCTGATCTGACCATTTCCAAAAATAATTCAGTATCGGGCGAAACCGAGCTCGCGTCCGGCAGCTTCGACTGGACGCTGAGCGTGGCCAATGGTGGCGACGAAGATGCAAGCTTCAGCAGCGGGCAGACGATTGTCGTCGACAACTTGCCCGATGCAGACATCAGCTACGGCACGCCGGTGGTGGATTCCATTACGAATGTCTCGGGTACGGGCACCATCGGCTGCGCGATCAACGGGTCGGACCTGAGCTGCACGGCTACCGGTGGAACGGTGGTGATTGGCGACGCAACGGGCGGTTTCGCGGTTACGATTCCGGCAACGCCAACGGCGGCGAATACGTTTGCCAATCCGAGGTCTGCGGGGAGTTGCGCGGTCGATCCTGCCGGGGTGATTACGGAAGGTGATGAGGGCAATAATAGCTGCAGCAACAGCGTGATCGTGAACGGTTCGCCCGATCTTGTCGCCACCAAAACCAACGACACGGCAGGCGAAGCTGAAATCGGCGTGCCGTTTACCTGGTCGATTCAGGTCCAGAACGTGGGTAGCGCCAATTATGAGCAGAACGGTGGATTCAATATCCTCAGGGATGAGCTGCCCGATACCAATATCAGCTATAGCGCCCCGAGCCTGAGCTATGCGGGCGGAACATCGCAGGTGTTGGGCTGCAGCATTGATGGTGCGTTCGAGCTTCGTTGTCAGGATAACGATGCCTTCAGCATGCCGCCCGGGGGCAGCTTTACGGTGAGCGTGACCGCAACGCCGACGGCTGCGGGCGTCTACGCCAACCCGAGAGCGGGCGGAGTGTGTAGTGCCGGTGGAGAAGACCTGGAGCTCGACACCTCAAACAATGCCTGTGCCGATACCGTAAGCATTGATGCGGCCGATATTGAAGTCAGCAAAGATGACGGTCTGGATACGGTTGCGCCAGGCGAATCGACGACCTATACGATTACGGTGACCAATAACGGGCCGGATGATGACCCTTCCGTCAGCTTGACCGATTCTTTCCCGTCCGAACTCACCTGCACCTATACCAGCGTCGTGATGGGTGGCGCCAGTGGCAACACGGCCGCGGGTAGTGGTGATCTGGCCGAAACGCTGGATATGCCGGCGGGCAGCACCGTGACCTATACCGCCAATTGCGATATTGACTCAGCGGCAATCGGGACTGTATCGAACACGGCTACGGTCAGCGGCTCAATCGGCGACCCCTTGTCGGGTAATGACAGCGCAACGGACGAGACCAGCCTGAGCCCAAGCGCGGATCTTGCGATTACCAAGTCGGATAGCGCCGATCCCATTGTCGTGGGCGACACGCTGGTCTATACGATTAGCGTCGAGAACCTGGGTCCGTCCGATGCGACCAACGTTGTGGTTAGCGATACGCTGCCGTCTGGGGTGACGCTGGTTTCGACATCGGGCTGCGCTCAAGATCCGTCCGGTACCCCAAGCTGTGATTTGGGTACCGTTGCAGCCGGCGGTACAGTCAACTTCAGCATTTCTGTTGTCGTCGATGCTGGAGCGGGCGATTCGCTGAGCAATACGGCCAGCGTCAGTTCGGATGCGAGCGATCCGGTGACCGGCAATAATGAGGATACCGAAGATACCGACGTTCAGATTGCGTCGGCACTATTGTTACCTGAATCAATCAGCTTCCCGAATGTGGTTGCCACCCAAGCCAGCGCACCCGAGCCTCTGATCGTGACGAGTACCGGCACCGCCGCGTTGGACATCGCGCAGGTGGTGATTGCGGGTAGTGGAGCCGATGCCTATGACATCACGCTGGATCAGTGCAGCAGCCAAAGCATTCCGACCTCGCAGGACTGCGATTTGACGCTGGAATTTGCGCCGCAAACCGAGGGCTTGAAGCTGGCTGAGCTGCGCGTGATCAGTAACGACCCGAACAGCCCGAGCGTGACTGAACTGGTCGGTATCAGCGTGAATGAGCAGAACCTGTTCAGCGATAGCTTTGAGGGAACGTCTGAGCCTTGATACGAGCAAACTGCGAGCCGGGGTCTCGGGTCGCGGTGGCTTGAATTTCTCGGAGATTGAGCGACCCCCTGAAAACGCACGAGAATGCAGCTGAACTTCAGCTGGTTACGCCCGGGTGCCGGTTAGAAACGTAAAGCGAAATGAACGAACCCAATCTGAACGATTCGATGGATGAGTAAAAAGCCGCTTTAGCAAGCCAGAGTCAGGCGCGCCTTTCGAAACACCCTTGTGCTGATGGTTCTTACTGTACTTGGATGATTAGCGTTTCTTCTCAGTGACGCGAGCGGTATGTTGGCTGGTCTGCTGTCTTTTTAGCATTTTTACTCGCCCACATTGCAGTTGGCCTGGACTCGGTAGGTGCTGTATTGCAAGATGGCCTTCGTCTCAGCACTGTCTGGATTCCAGTTTATTATTCGTTTGTCGCCATTCTGCTTTTTTGTTCTCTCGCTGTATTCATGGGCTAAAGTGAGGAAGCTGCGACGCTGATCTACTGGATCCGGAACCTACTGGCTCGCGGATCGATCGTTGCCACCGTACGAGAAGGATACGCAGCATAAGGCCATGGGCACGGCGCTAACCGGGCGTATGCCAAAAACATGGGATTGAACGCTTGCGAATTGCCGGATAGGATTGGCTGCATTATCTAACAGAGCGGTCTTGCCCAAATATATTTACGAAAGTCAAACCGCTGCGCGCGACCATACATTTCCATTAGTCCGGCTCAACTGCAGATGAGTTTCTACGTGAGATCTGACGGATATGTCTTGTTGCTGGCGCTTCACGCTGCAATGTCATATGGTTGCAAGAAATAGTAGTTTATCCATGCAAACATCAACCCACTCCAATAAACGTGCGATTATCCCTGGTTTTCTGGATAGCCTCGGCATTGCTGCGTCTGCGTTTTGCTTGCTGCAATGCCTGGCCTTGCCATTGCTGGTGTTCGTTGTACCACTGACTTCGGCCTGGCTGCTGGATCATAAGCTGTTCCATCTGATGTTGCTGGTGCTGATTGTGCCGATCAGTCTGACGGCCTTCATGTTGGGCTATTTCAGCCATCGCGATAGTACGATGTGGTGGCCAGCAGCGTTGGGTCTGAGTTTGTTGCTGCTGGCTTCGGTGCTGGAACTCAGTCATACGCTTGAAGGATTTTCCGTAGCCTTGGTCACCTCGGCTGGTGGCATGCTGATGATTACTGCGCACTGGATGAACTTGCGCTCGCGTATGCACGCACAAGGCCGGGTCTAGGTTGTGCGAACCGCCGGCCATTTGTGGTTGATTTGCGGCTGTGATACTTTCTGGTATTGATTAGAACACTGTTACGGGTATCAGCGTGGAAAAAACCTATCAGAACTTTCGCGAGTTTTATCCCTACTATCTGTCCGAACATGAGGATGTGAACTGTCGTCGTCTGCATTTTTTCGGCAGTTGGCTGGTGCTCGTCGCATTGGGTTTGGGCATCTTCGTATCGCCCTGGTGGTTGCTGGCGATGCCGCTGGTGGGCTATGGTTTTGCCTGGCTGGGGCATTTTGTGTTTGAGAAAAATCGCCCCGCCACGTTTCAATATCCGCTCTACAGCCTGATTGGCGATTGGGTTATGTTTGGCGATATTCTGCGTGGTCGCGTCAAGATTTAAGCAGTTCCTGTACCGAGGCTTTGGCGGCCATGCCGTCCTCATAGCCAAGCTCAATTAATTCCTGACAGAATTCCGTTTCGAACAGCAGATAGCTGGGTAGACGTCCCGGGCCCCAGGCGCCGACGCCTTTGAGCAGGGTTTTAACGCTGGCCGGTACACGATGTCGGTGCCGCTCCGAGATGTCACGCACGTCCACGCTGGGTTGGATGAGCACGGTTTCGATGGGCCGTAAGCCGCTCGCCTCGATCTGCTCGGCCGAAAGATTGCTCAAGGTTCGGTTGATGCGATGCAGACGGTCGAGGTCGTTGCTCAAATGGTCCATAAAGATGACATCAAGCAGATAGCCGCCAATTTCACCGAGCGAAGGATACCGTGTGCATTCGTCGGGTTCGGGGTCGGGTCGGGCGTCGCGTGTGCCGATGATGAGCAATTTGTTAGCCCCCATGCGGATGGCCGGGCTCAATGGTGTGGTGTGGCGCATGCCGCCGTCGCCGAAGTATTCATTGCCGATGCGCTGGGCTGGAAACAATAGCGGCAGTGCGGCGCTGGCAAGTAAATGCTTGGATTGCACCGTCGTGCGCTGGCCTGCGCGCTTATGGTGTCGCCATGCCTGAACGTGCTCAGCGGCTTGGAAAAACGTGACCGCACGCGAGGTCGCGTAGCCTGAGGCCGTGATCAGTAGGGCTTCGAGTTCGCCTGATTCGATAGCGTACTCAATACCTTCGGTGCGCAGCTCCCGCAGCAGTAGCTTCGCTAGCGGCTCGTTGTTGAGCAGTGATTTGGGATTGGCTACACCGAGCCCACCGAGTGTCATTGAGGCGAGCCAGTGCAGGCCGGTGGTCATATTGTGCAGCCAACCGGTGCGATAGATATGATGGCAGCGAAAATGACCCCAGAAGTTTTCCAGCCTGGCCGCACCGACGGAAAATTCATGCGCATGACTGGCCATCACGGCCGCGTTGATCGCGCCGGCTGAAGTACCGGCAATAATCGGGAACGGGTTGTTTTCGACCGAAATATACTCAGCCAGCGCTTTCAACACGCCGACTTGATAGGCCCCGCGCGCACCGCCGCCAGGCAAGATCAGCGCGGGTTTGCGATGAGCCCGGGTCATCGTTGCTCGCTAGTTTGCGCTCAATATCATCGACTCAAAGCCGCCGTCCTGCAGTTGCTGGCGGGTTCGATTGGCCTGGCTGGCGTTAAACGGACCGAGCCGCACACGATGCATGGTGGAACCATCAACATTCACCGTTTGTACACTGGCGACTTGACCGAGCATGGCCAGTCGCGCCTTGAGTGCTTCGGCATCGCGCCCATTGCGGAACGACCCAACCTGAATCATATAGTTTTGATTGCCGCTAACTGGAGCGTTCGATGTACTGTCAGCCTGCTGTGATGTGGTTTGTCGAGCTTGTTGTTGGCGCTGTTCCGTTTCCCGCGCCCGCTGCTCGATTTCCTGAGTCGGCACGACCACTTCAATTTCAGGAAGCACAGTAAAAAATTCGTACTGGCGATTGCGCTCGGCTGCATCGGGCTGGCCTTCGATAATTGGCGGTTCATCGCGCCCGCTTGGCGTTGTCGCCGTGACAGGCTCCTGATCGCCACGCGGCATATAGCCGCCGACCCAGGCCAGTGCAGCCAGACCCAGTCCGCAGATCAACCCGGCCAGAAAACCCGTCAACCCCCCCGATGCGCTGCTGCGCCTTGCTTGTTTTCGTGCCATTACATGGCCTCCGGTGCACTAACGCCTATCAGTGTAAGGCCACCGGCCAGCGTATTGCGTACGGCCGAGATCAGATTCAGCCTTGCATTGCG
>JBCCHH010000077.1:0-6915 GCA_039028855.1 Pseudomonadota bacterium
AAGCAGTTTTAATCCGATCGGGTTGAGATCAATTGGCTGACCTGCACGAGTAACGGTATAAGTTTCGAGATTGAAATGCAGATCGCCGACCTCGTATTCGCGCGGCGCAATACGCTGACCGCGGCGTGCGAGCACCTCGAGCCGTGCATCCACTTCTTTGAGCTCGAACGGTTTGACCAGATAATCATCGGCACCTGATTCAAAACCGGCCAGCTTGTCATCCAGCTGATCGCGCGCAGTTAACATCAACACCGGCGTTTCCTTGCGGCTTTCTTCTCTGAGCTTGCGGCATACCTCGAGCCCGTCCATGCCCGGCAGCGATACATCCAGCACCATGGCATCAAACTCGTTTACGATGGCCAGGTGTAGCCCGGTTACGCCATCATAGGCGTAGTCCACCTCGTGCCCACAGTCGCTCAGATAGTCACCTAGATTGGCCGCGATATCGCGATTGTCTTCAATAATCAAAACCCGCATGTTGAAAATCCTGATCGATAGTGTCCATTGATGTTTAAGTTGCCAAAGGCCGGCACAACGTTTTGCCTTGCATCAATCCATTGCACCAATAAAAAGGCCCGGGCGGTATAGGCCCAGGCCAAGAATTGCCCCGTTCGTAATCACTAGCAGAGTTAGGCATTTCAATCAGCCGAGAGTCACGGCTACCACACACTTTACCTGCAAGGTGGTTAAGTGGACGTTAATGTTTGCCGTTTCGGCGTTCACGGCGGAGTTACAAACCACACGCGGCCGGATTAATGATCAAGCACATCCACGTTGCGCAGGCGACGCGATAATGATTCCGCATCACCACCCTCACTGAGTTTCACGGCCAGTCGGACCTCGTTGGACGAATCGGCATGGCGTACCGCTTCTTCATACGAAATGAGGCCCTCCTGATACAGCTCGAGCAGACTTTGATCGAAGGTAATCATGCCGTGGTGGGTCGAGTCCTTCATCAGCTGTTTAAGCTCGTCAATCTTGCCTTTGCGGATCTTCTCCTGCACTAGCGGGCTGTTCAGCAGAATTTCCAGTGCGACGTGACGGCGACTGCCATCCACCGACGGAATGAGCTGCTGGGCGACAACCGCTTTCAAATTGAAGCTCAAATCTAACAGCACCTGCTGATGGCGATCTTCAGGGAAGAAATGCAGGATACGATCCATGGCCTGATTGGCGTTGTTGGCATGCAGCGTGGTCAGGCACAGATGGCCGGTCTCAGCAAAGGTAATGGCGTGCTCCATTGCCTCGCGCGTGCGCACTTCGCCAATCAGAATCACATCGGGGGCCTGGCGCAGCGTGTTGCGCAGCGCGACTTCGAACGATTCAGTATCGATACCGACCTCGCGCTGGGTCACAATGCAACGACGATGACGATGTACATATTCGATCGGATCTTCGATCGAAACAATATGTCCGAGGCTGTTTTCATTGCGATGGCCGACCATGGCCGCCAGGGTCGTCGATTTACCGGTTCCGGTCGCACCAACCATGATGATAATGCCGCGTTTAATCATGGATAGATCGGCCAGACTTTCCGGCAGATCGAGCTCTTCGAACGACGGGATGCGGGTTTCGATACGGCGGCAAACCACGCCGATGGAATTGCGCTGATAGAACGCACTCATACGAAAGCGGGCAAAGCCTGGTATCGAAACCGCATACTGCAATTCACGATCGCGATTAAACTGCTTGATCTGACCTTCATTCATCGTCTCAAGCACGATGCTGGTCGCCTCATCGGGGCTGAGGCCTTCTTCGCTAACCGGGCGAATGCGGCCATTAACTTTAATGCAGGGCGGTGCACCGACAGTAATAAACAGATCCGAGCCGCGCTCGTCGTGCAGCATTTTCAGCCATTGACCGATCTTGCTGTTTTCATGCATTACGCTCATCGGGCTACTCTCCTTTTTATTTATGCAAAGGCTTGTTTGTCAACCGCCTTGCGTCGCGCCTCGTGCTTGTCGATGATGCCACGGCGCATCAACTCAGAGAGCGACTGATCAAGCGTGATCATGCCTACATTCTGGCCGGTTTGGATGGCCGAATACATCTGCGCCACCTTGTCTTCACGAATCAGGTTTCGAATCGCCGGCGTTGCGATCATGATTTCGTGCGCGGCCACACGTCCGCCACCGATGCGTTTGAGCAAGGTCTGCGATATCACAGCCCGCAGCGACTCCGACAGCATTGAGCGTACCATGGCCTTCTCTTCACCCGGAAATACATCGATCACACGGTCAATCGTTTTCGCCGCCGAGGAGGTATGCAGCGTGCCAAACACCAGGTGACCGGTTTCAGCCGCGGTTAAGGCCAACCGTACGGTCTCGGTGTCGCGCAGCTCGCCGACCAGAATAATATCCGGGTCTTCACGCAGCGCCGAGCGCAGCGCCTGATTAAAGCCGCGCGTGTCTTTCTTCACCTCACGCTGGTTAATCAGACATTTCTTGGAGTTGTGGACAAACTCGATCGGATCTTCAATAGTCAGGATATGTCCGGCAATATGATCGTTGAGGTGGTCGACCATGGCCGCCAGCGTCGTTGTTTTACCTGAACCGGTCGGGCCTGTGACGAGCACAAGACCACGCGGCACATCAATAATGTCACGAAATACGGTCGGCGCCTGTAGATCGTCGAGCGTCATGATTTCACTGGGGATGACACGAAACGCTGCGCCCGTACCGCGATCCTGATGGTAGGCATTCACGCGGAAGCGAGCCAGCCCCGGAACGTTGTAGGAAAAATCGACCTCCAGCTCGGCCTCAAAATCGCGCCGCTGATGATCGTTCATGGTCGAATAGATCAGATCCGACATTTCCTTGCGATCGATCTTGGGGACGTTGATTCTGTGAATATCCCCATCGACGCGAATCATCGGCGGCAGGCCGGCCGACAAATGCAAGTCGGAGGCTTTGTTCTTCACGGTAAAGGCGAGTAATTCAGTAATATCCATGCACGGTTTCCTGCAGGCTTAGTTGTAAGCGGTTGATTCGAAGTGCTTCCCTAGTGAATTAGATGTATGGCCGATGATTCACACTACATCAGCGACTGCACCATGTGGTTCCCTTTAACAGCGCATAATTGATCAAATACATTAACAGGCCGATCATACCGCAAGCAAGATGCAAGATACAGCAAACGACACGAACGGTTCTGGCTTCTGTCTCGATCTGAAAGCACGGTTGTGCGCCGTACAGCAACGAATGAGCGATGCATGCAGCCAGAGTGGCCGCAGTGTGCGTGAAATTCAGCTACTCGCGGTTAGCAAGACACGCTCGGCCAGTGAAATTCGCGCACTGCATGCGCTAGGCGTGCGCGCGTTCGGCGAAAACCATCTGACAGAAGCACAGGCCAAGCAAACTGAACTCGATGATCTGGCGCTGGCATGGCACTTCATCGGCCCGATACAGTCGAATAAAACCCGCGTCATCGCGCAACAATTTGACTGGGTGCAAAGTGTGGATCGCGAAAAAATTATCCACCGGCTGGCCGATCAGCGTCCGTCGGAACGGCCGCCGCTGAACGTGCTTATTCAGGTCAATATCGACGAAGAACCACAAAAAGCCGGCTGCAGTGAACATGAGATCAGCGACCTGGCCGATCTCATCGCGGCGCAATCCAGGCTCAGACTGCGTGGCTTAATGGCGATTCCGGCAGCAGATGCAGCGCAATCACAGCGGGCATTCGAGCGCATGCATGTCGCATTTGCACAACTGGCCCGTGAATGCCAAACGATCGATACGCTGTCGATCGGCATGTCGGGCGATCTTGAAGCCGCGATCGCAGCCGGCTCCAGCATGATTCGCATCGGTACCGCGCTGTTCGGTCCGCGACCGGCAACGAATGCGTAGCTTAGTTGATCTAAAATTCAACTATGAAACCAAGCATCACATTTATCGGTGCCGGCAATATGGCTCAGGCGCTGATCGGCGGACTACTCCGCAACCATCACCCGGCCAGCCGCCTGATTGCGGCCGATCCGAGCGCGGATATACGCGAGCATATCCAAGGCCAGTTCAGTATCCGCACACTGGCCGATAATGCAAAGGCCGTAGCACAGGCCGATGCCGTGGTACTGGCGGTAAAGCCTCAGATCATGGATCGCGTGCTGGAGAGCATCTCTGACACCATTGAGCCGCAGGCGCTCGTCATCAGCGTCGCAGCCGGCATCCCGGTCCAACGCCTTAAGGAAAAGCTCGGTGCAGAGTTTGGCATCGTTCGGGTCATGCCGAACACACCCGCGCTGATCGGCTTTGGCGCGACCGGCCTGTTTGCCGATCGCGGCTGTAATCAAGCACAGCGCGAGTTAGCCATCGATATTTTCCACGCCGTAGGTGAAGTAGCGCGTATCGAAGACGAATCGCTCATGGATGCGGTAACCGCGGTGTCCGGCTCCGGTCCAGCCTATTTCTTCGCGCTGACCGAAGCACTGACCGAGGCTGGCATCAATGCCGGATTACCGGTCGAAACCGCGCGGTTGCTGGCTCAGCAGACCGCCGCTGGCGCCGGCGCCATGTTGAGCCAACCGGGAGCCGATGCCGCAACGCTGCGTGAACGGGTCACCTCGCCCGGTGGCACTACTGCAGCCGCTCTCGACGCCTTCGCCAAGCGGGATTTGACTACCGTCGTGGCTGAGGCCGTTGAGGCTGCAATCTCACGCGGACGCGAACTGGCAAGCCAAACCAGCGAAGCCGCAGCCCGGAGCGCCAAATGATGGGTGGCTCGGTTGGCAATGCGTTTGCGTTCTTAATCCAGACTCTGTTCAACTTGTATCTGGCCGCCCTGCTGCTGAGAGTGCTGCTGGAAGCGGTCGGCGCCGACTATTACAACCCCGTCAGCCAGGTGTTACTAAAACTGACCCAGCCGCTGGTCGGCCCGCTCGGCAAACTGATTCCCTCAATCGGAACCATCAACGTCGCTGCAATCGTATTGTTAGTTGTCATTCAAACACTCAGTCTGTTTTTGGTTACAACCCTGTCCGGCCAGATCATTGGCCCGTTTGAAACACTGGGTACCGCGGTCTTGAGCCTAATTCGATTATTGCTCGTGATGTACATGGTGCTAATCATTGTCGAAGTCATCCTGTCGTGGGTCGGCGGTGGCATGCTGCATCCGATTATTCCGCTGATTTATCAGCTGACCCAACCCGTGTTAGCGCCCATCCGGCGCGCTGTACCAACGCTTGCAGGCATTGATTTTTCGCCTCTGATTGCGATTATCGGCATTCAGTTCCTGATGATCCTGATTGGATTAAGATAGTTTTATTCGGCGCTGGCCGTGTGCAGCGGCAGAACCGTTAGCAAATCGAGTCCAAGACACGAGCAGCCCGTCACACAGAAAACGAAGAAGCATGAAATTAAACCAGGAAATTCTCGATCTTTTCGACAAAGGCATGCGCGCCGCGATTGCCGCCAGCGTTCCTGAACCAACGGCAATGACGCTGGCTACGGCTGACCAACTGGGCCAGCCCAGCGCACGAACAGTATTACTCAAAGGCGTCGATGAAAGCGGCTTCACGTTCTTCACCAATCTAAACAGCCGCAAGGGTCGGCATCTGAAAGGCAACGCAAAGGCCGGCTTAGTGTTTTGGTGGCGCGAAACCGAACAGCAGGTGCTGGTGGATGGGCAGGTGCTTGCGGTAGGCGATGCCGAAGCCGATGCGTATTTCGCTTCGCGGCCACGCGGCAGCCAGATCGGAGCCTGGGCTTCGCAACAATCCAGTCCACTCGATTCTCGGCAAGAACTGATCGATCGGGTAGCCGAGCTGGAGCAGCAATATAACGATCAAACCGTGCCGCGACCGCCGCACTGGTCGGGGTTTACGCTCGAGCCGCATCGGGTCGAGTTCTGGTATGGACGTGAGTATCGCCTGCACGAGCGTATCTGCTTTGAGGCCGATGAAACCGCACAGGCGGGTTGGCGTAAAACGCTACTTTTTCCTTAATCCTGTTCAGATTCGGACTCGCTGCTGATCTCTGCATGCGCCGTCAACGGCGTTTTGCGTCGATCCAGATCGCGCTGCACCCAGTGCTGAATCAAGTCCTGCCACGGTGATTCGTCAATCGGATGTCCGCGATAGAGCCCGGCTGCAGCACGCTGACGCTGTGCTTCGTACAGGATCAGAGCACTGGCAACCGATACGTTCAGCGACTGGGTCATGCCGTGCATCGGAATCACGATTTCGCCATCGCATTCGGCCAGCGCTTCAGGGCTGACGCCAAAACGTTCAGTGCCCAATACAATCGCGGTCGGCAACGTGTAATCGATACTGCGAAAATCGACTGCATGCTCGGAAAAATGAGCGGCAACGCATCGAAAACCCGCCGATTTTAAGGTTCGCAAACCGTGCATGCTGTCTTTATGGCGCGTCAACGCAACCCAGCGCTGGGCACCCTGGGCCGTATGGTTCAAGGCTGGCAAACCCTGACGCCCGGGCACGGCATGCGCATGCATGATGCCGACCGCATCACAGGTTCGTAACACCGCGGCCAGATTATGCGGCTTATGTACGCGCTCCATAAACACGGTAAGGTCCGGCTGGCGAAGTGCGGCAACATGCTCAATGCGTTGTCGACGTTCCGGCGTCACGCGAGCCACCACTGGCGTTTTGTTGTAGTCATAGACGTATCATAACCAAGCCGACAATCTCGGCCGAACTGACTTCATCTAACGAAACAGGAAAACGATGACGGACTTTCTCGAATCCATCCGACGCATCATCAACTGCACCGGTGTCGACAGCGCGGCTGAGCCCGACAAGCAATCGATTGCGCGCGCTGCAGCCGTTTTGCTTATCGAACTGGCATTGGCCGATGATGCGACGCATGACTCCGAACGCGCGGTGATTGAAGCCGCCATGACGAAAACGTTTGGGCTGACCTCAAACCAGCTCGATGCATTGCTGGATGAAGCTGAGGC
>JBCCHH010000078.1:0-6879 GCA_039028855.1 Pseudomonadota bacterium
GCCGATTCCAGCGCTTTGCGAATGGTCTGCTCACGTTCAGGGGAAAGATTGGTACGTTCAATCGTGCCGGCGCCACCATGAATGGCGATGGCTACAGGCTTGGACGTTGCCTCGGTTTGCGTCCAGCCCGGATTTGCGCTGAAGCAGAAGAGTGTGGCGCAAGAAATGACAAAAAACCATAGATTCCGGGCGGCTGCTGATCGAGCAGTCGATGCGTTTGGTGGAAAAATGGACATATACGTTCCCCGTAGAAGTGTCGCGTGACTGCAGAAGTGTACAGTAATGCAGCGCGGGTTGATTACAATCCATGACTACACATTATTATCTAAAGGAATCGCAATGCCTGTATCCATCACCTTGCTCTATAGCGCATTACTGGCGCTGGTTTTGATTGCGCTGTCGATGCGCATTGTGTTGTTGCGCCGTAAACATCGGGTTGGAATTGGCGTGGGCGAGGTGCGCTTGCTTGAGCGCGCCGTGCGTGCACACGGCAATTTTTGCGAATACGTGCCGTTTGCGCTGGTTTTGCTGTTGCTGCTGGATCTGGCACCGGCCGTGAGTGACATCATGATTCATGTGCTCGGTGCGGCGCTGCTGTTGGGTCGCATTCTGCATGCGATCGGCCTGAATCAGTCGGCCGGTACAACATTCGGCCGCTTTGTCGGCACGCTGCTGACCTGGTTTGTGATTCTGGTCAGCGCCTTGTATGGCCTGTGGCTTGCGATTGGCTGGCTGTAACCGGCCTGATTTACTTATCTGTGCTGCAGCCAGTACAGCGCGGTATAGATCTTCGGGTCGATACACAGGCCAGCCTGATATTGCCGCTGTAGCCAGTCATCAATATCGCTGCACGCGACACAGTGCACGGCGATGTCCTCGCTGTCATCGCCGCCACCCGGGCCGATTTTCTGTAGATTTTCGGCCATCAGGAAAGCCGCGATTTCGTTACTCATGCCCGATGAGGTCGGACAGCGCATGATCTCGATCATGCGGCCGGCTTCATACCCGGTTTCTTCGATCAGTTCGCGTGTGGCGGCGCTGATCAATGATTCGCCGCGGTCGTGGTTCTGGTCGCCAACCAAACCGGCCGGAAGCTCGATCGTGCGACGATCAACCGGCTTGCGGTATTGCTCAACCAGAATCAGCTCATCGGCATCGGTGCAGGCGATCATCACAACAACCGGATGCAGCCGGGAAACGTATTCCCAGCCATCACGCTCTACCAGGTGCAGATAGCGACCGTGGTAGCAGGTTTTCAGGTTATTGGGCATGATGGGGTATTTTTGTGAGCTTGATTGGAATGGAATAATATGCACATCTCAGGGAACATTGTCGCACCGTAATGGTCGCATCAGCGTCACAATATGCAGTTGAATTCTGCTTTGAATGAAATGAATAAAATGAATCGCTTGTTTTTGATGTTGTTGATCATCTGCACATTTTCTTTTGTTGCGGTTTCGAACCTGCAGGCCGACGACCCAACCGAGTCGGCAGACGAGGATAGTGCGCAAGAAACCACCGATACGGCACCGGTCCAGGCTACCCAGCAAGCCGTTACTCCTCAGCAGCGTGCGGTACAGCTACGCAACGAACTGGGCTTGTGGATGGTGCGTTCGGCCCAGGCCTACAGCGACAAAAACTATGCCGATTGGGCACTATCACTGGAAAACTTGCATCGCCTGCGGCCATTCAATGCTGATTTCATGCGGCAAATGGTGATGGCCAACGCTATGAGTGGGGAGATCTCGCGCGCATTCAATATCATGCTGATGATGCAGCAGCAGGGTTTGACCGAAAACTGGGATGCGATTGATGAAGTGGCTCCTCTACGTCAGTATGATTTATATGAACACTTGAACCGGCTGATGACCGAAGCGGGCGACCCGCTCGGTAATCCGGAAATGATTGCTACGATTGACGGTGCCCATGCCATGCCTGAAGCGCTGGCGCATGATAGTCGTGATGGTCGTCTCTTTGCCGGCACCATCCGCGATGGTGAAGTGCTTGTGCGTGCTGCCGATGATGAAGAATGGCAGGTTTTTGCTTCCAGAGAGACCGCACCGAGTTTGATGTCGGTATTTGATTTATTGGCCGATGAGGAGCGTAACCATCTGTGGATTGCGACCGGCTCGCCACCCCAGTATCGTCACCGTACTGCGAACAACTTCGGCCGCACAGCGCTGATCAAACTCGATCTGCAAACGGGGGAGTTATTAAACGAATATCGCGTGCTGCCGAATCCTCAGCATCCGCACATGCTCGGTGCGATGACGTTGGCATCCGACGGTACGATCTATGCTGCCGATACGTTTGCACCGTTCGTATTTCGCCTGCAGCCAGGCGATGAGCGGCCCGAGGTTTTGCTCGGCAATCCGGTATTTAGCGGCCTGCGTGGCATCGCATTGTCATCCGACGAGCAGCGGTTGTACCTTTCTGACTATGAACTCGGGCTGTTTTTCTTCGACCTTGATGAGCAGAAAAAAGGCTTTCGCATTGGCATTCCAGAGAATCTGAACGTTGGTGGTATCGACGGACTCTATCGCTGGAACGATAGTTTGATCGCGGTACAGAACGGCGTTTCACCACAACGCGTCATGCGGCTCGACCTTGACGCCAGCGGCACCCGCGTGGCCGATATTGCGCCGCTGCTCGTGGCGCAGCCTGAATTCGATACGCCTACTTTTGGCACCATCGAGGGTAACGATCTGATCTTTTTAGCTGCCAGCCACTGGTCCAAAGTTGACGGCAACGGTCGTCCGCTGCAGCGCCCGCTGCCGGATGTGCCGGTCATGCGCGTGGATGTTGAAGAAGCACCGCAACTGGTCGTGGGGGCCGAAATGCTCGAAGAAATGCGCCGTCGATCCGGCAACAGCGTGATCCCGATCGAGCGGAACTAGCATTACCCTGCTGAATGACCAACATGAACGTTAGTAGTCCTCGGTGCCAGATGCGGTTGTACGACTGCAGCCGTCGTCGTGCGTACCGTGAAACACGCTTAATTTAATCGATGTAACCGCTGCCGTAAGTACTGCCCGAAACCCAGACCATCCATCAGCGCATCGAGGCTATCCGGTTGGGCTGCACGGCGTTGAACCTCGGGTTGTTCGACGACGTAGTCAATGTCGCAGGTCAGCCCGGTCAACTGTCGGGCTAAATGCACCGTATCGCGATGTACATTCAAGCGTTGTACCAGAGATTTCGCGCCGCGGATTTTCAAAAAAGGCAACTCATCGATACGCGCAAATAGATCGTTGAGCGTGCCGAAGTGAGTCAACAGTGCAGACGCCGTTTTCGGACCGATACCGGGAACGCCTGGAATATTGTCTACGCTATCGCCGGTCAGCGCGAGGTAATCGGCAATCTGGTCGGGTCGTACGCCGAATTTTTCGAGCACGCCATCGGCATCGAGTTTGAGGCGACGGGCAAAATCCCACCACTGATCGTACTCGCTGACCAGTTGGGCCAGGTCTTTATCGCCGGTGACAACGACGACCGGATGCCCACGTTTGCGCCAGACTTCGGCCAGTGTAGCGATCAGATCATCGGCTTCGAAGTGATCGTCGGCATAGGTGGGCAGACCGATACAGCGACATAAATCCTTGCACCAGGCGAATTGCTGCTTGAGTTCGGGCGGCGCCGGTTCGCGATTGGCCTTGTAGTCGGGATAAATCTCGTTGCGGAATGAGCTGGCCAGCGATTCGTCAAAGGCCACGGCGACGTGCCGGCTTTGCGTTTGTTCGAGAAACTCGCTTAAAAACCGGGCGAAGCCGTACACGGCGTTGGTCGGTCGCCCGCTCGGGTCGGCAAAGTCATCCGGCATGGAAAACCAGGCGCGGAACACATAGATGCTGGCATCGATCAGATAGACCGGCGGTTTTTCGTTAGTTGACATCTGGTCATTATGACTAAGCCGATGTCGTGCAGGGTGCCGTTGTTTCAGCTGTGCAGGTTTTGACCAGTTTCTAAGCGTTTGCGCAACACGCTATTGCGCGGAAAGTGCGCGACCAGAAACTCCATCTGATCGGCCAGGATTTTGCGGCCCTGTAAATACACATATTCCGCATGCGTAGGCACAAAGGGAATCGCAAGTAACTGCATGCCCGATTCCTCCGGCGTACGCGAGCCCTTGTGATTGTTGCAGCGCTTGCAGGCGGTGACCACGTTCGACCAGCAGTCCTCGCCGTTCTGGCTCAAGGGTTTGACGTGGTCGCGCGACAGGTCACGATCGAGAAACGAATTGCCGCAGTACAGGCACAGATTCTGATCGCGCCGAAACAGCGCCCGATTCGACAGCGGTGGCGTATAGCCCTGATAAAAATGGCTGCCGGCCGGGTGGGTACCGTGCGTGGCTAGAATGGCATTGACGTCAACCTGGGTCTGCTCGCCCGAACGTGCGTTGATGCCGCCGTGCAGTCGATACAGCCTGCGCCCGAGCGCATAGCTGACCTGACCCAGCACGATCAGCCGGACAGCGTGTTGATAGCCGATCCACTCGAGCGGCATACCGGACACATCGGTACGTAAGACCTGCTGATTTAACAGCGGCTGGTTCAACTGCAACATCATGCGTATCCTCAAGCGAAAAGCTACAACATGTTGTGATTCTAGCGCTTCTGCCTATATTGACCGCAAAGGCCCGCGCTTTTCAAGGCCTTTCGGAAAAATTTATCCCGATGCGGCCAATTCGTGTTGTATCGCAGCCATGCGACAGTCGTGTGACAGCAAGCGGACTTGAAACTTGCGGGCCGTGCGGCCATCAAAGAGCATGTCGGTTTTTCGCATCTAAATGAATGGATTCAATGCATGAATGGTTTTACAAAGAAAATGCTTACCGGTGTTGTGTTGAGCATCTCGCTGTTCATCACTTCGGCGCAGGCTGCACTGCCTGCAGAAGTCGATGGCCAGCCGCTGCCGTCGCTGGCGCCGCTGCTGGAGCGAGTCACGCCGGCCGTGGTCAACGTACATACCTCCACAACCGTGCAGGTGCGCCGCAGCCGGTTCATGGACGACCCGTTCTTTCGGCGTTTTTTTGATTTTCCGAGCGTGCCGCGCGAGCGAGAACGCGTGCAGCGCAGCCTGGGTTCAGGTGTGATCGTAGACGCCGAAGCAGGTTTGGTATTGACCAATAATCACGTCATCGACGGTGCTGACGATATTCTCATCGCGTTGCAGGACGGGCGCGAATTTGCGGCCGAGTTCATCGGCAGCGATCGCGATACCGATCTGGCTGTGGTGCGTATTGATGTTGAAGATGTGCAGGCAGAAAACCTCAGCGAACTGTCGCTGTTCAATTCCGATGCGCTGCGGGTGGGTGACTTTGTGGTTGCGGTGGGCAATCCATTCGGCTTGGGCCAGACCGTCACTTCCGGCATCGTGTCGGCGCTCGGTCGTTCGGGCTTACGCGGGTTGGAATATCAGAATTTCATCCAAACCGATGCTTCGATCAACCGCGGTAATTCGGGCGGTGCGCTGGTGAATCTGCGCGGCGAGCTGGTCGGTATCAACACGGCAATTTTTACGCCTTCGGGCGGTAATGTCGGCATAGGTTTTGCCATACCGGCCAGTACCGCCAACTACATCATGCGTCAGCTCATCGAGTTCGGTGAGGTGCGGCGCGGAGATCTTGGCGTGCGCGTACAGGATTTGACCCAGGAACTGCGTGAGGCGCTGGACCTCGAAGGCGTCAGTGGCGCGCTCGTCACACGTGTGCTCGAGGGCAGTGCGGCGGACGAAGCCGGCCTGCGCAGCGGTGATGTGATTACGGCACTGGATCAGCGCAACATCGAAAACAGCCAGTCGCTGCGCAATATCGAGGGCCTGCTGAGCGTGGGGCAGGAAGTGCGCTTTGATTACCTGCGTGACGGTCGTGCCCGTTCAGGTGAAATTATGATCAACGAAGATCTCGACGCACGCATTTCCGGCCGTCGTCTTGATGCGCGCATGGACGGGCTGGTGCTGTCGCGCGTGCCCGAGCGTAGTCGTGCAACCGGCGTGCTGATCGAGCAGGTACGCCGCAATACGCCAGCCTGGGAATCGGGTCTGCGGCCCGGCGATCTGATCGTTGCGTTTAATCGTCGCCCAGTCGAAAACCTGGCCGCTCTGCGCGCAAACTTCGAGCGCACTGAACCCGAAGAATTGGTGTTTGAAATTCGTCGGCGTGGTGCCGCGTATCTGGCCATGATTGAATAATCTGGAAAGCACGCAGCGAATTCGCCCGTTTGGCCTGACAGCCGGCGCATAAGCACATTACAATCAAAGTTTACTCAACCTACAACGCTTCGGGAGCCATCCATGACGATCAAAGTCGCAATCAACGGCTACGGCCGCATTGGCCGCAACGTGCTGCGTGCCATTTATGAATACAACCGCAGGGACGAGATTCAGATCATTGCGGTCAACGATTTGGGCGATTCGCAGACCAACGCGCATTTGACCCGTTACGACACCGCGCACGGTCCGTTCAATGCCGAGGTGACGGTTGACGGCAACGATCTGGTCGTCAATGGCGATCGCATCCGTGTACTGGCCGAGCGCGACCCATCGCAACTGCCCTGGGGCGAGATGGGTGTGGATATTGTCTATGAATGCACAGGCATTTTCACCACGCGAGACAAAGCTGCCATGCACCTTGAAGCTGGGGCAAAAAATGTACTTATTTCCGCCCCTGGTAAGGAAGCAGACCTAACTGTGGTTTATGGCGTAAATCACGACAAGATCACTGCAGATCACAAAGTGATCTCCAACGCGTCATGCACAACCAACTGCTTAGCGCCGATCGTTGCAGCACTACACGACTCTGTGGGCATCGTTAGTGGTTTGATGAACACCGTACATGCCTACACAAACGATCAAAACATAACCGATGCTTATCACTCGGAC
>JBCCHH010000079.1:0-6873 GCA_039028855.1 Pseudomonadota bacterium
ATGGGCGATGTCGGTGCGCTGTCGATGGGTGCTGCACTGGGTTTGATCGCGGTGATCGTGCGTCAGGAAATCGTGTTCATCGTGATGGCCGGTATTTTCGTGATTGAAACCCTGTCGGTCATCATTCAGGTCGCCTCGTTCAAGCTGACCGGCAAGCGCGTGTTCCGCATGGCGCCGATTCATCATCATTTCGAAAAGAAAGGCTGGCCGGAGCCGAAAGTGATCGTGCGTTTCTGGATCATTTCCGTGGTGCTGGTGCTGATCAGTCTGGCAACGTTGAAGGTGCGCTGATGAGTCGTTATTCACGACAAGCGCGTCGCTTTGGCGAACCGAGCCGACAGTGGTTTCTCGATCAGCCGCTGGTGCTTTCGGCGCTGGGCTTGATCGCGATCGGCATCATCATGGTGGCCTCGACATCGGTGGCCGTGGCCGAAAAATACTCGGTTGGTGAATGGCATTTTCTAACGCGACACTTGATGTTCGTTAGCATCGGCCTGGTGCTGGCCACCGCTTGTCATTACCTGAAAAGCGAATGGCTGGAGCGCACCGGTCATTTGTGCCTGCTGGCTTCGCTGGTGCTGCTCGGGCTGGTCTTTATTCCGGGCTTGGGCGTAAACGTCAATGGTGCAACGCGCTGGATCAATCTCGGCATCACCCGCTTTCAGGCGGTCGAGGCCGTTAAGCTGCTGATGATTCTGTACGTCGCCTGTTATCTGGCCAAGCGGCCTGAGCTCTTGCGCGGTGGCTTTATGGAAATGTTCAAGCCGATTCTGGTCGGCGGCCTGATTGCAGCGATTCTGCTACAGCAGCCCGATATGGGCTCGGCTGTCGTTATCATGGCGATTATTGGTGGGATGGTCTGGCTGGCGGGCGCAGCCTGGAAATACTTGGCGATGCTCGGGCTCAGCGCGCTGCCGATTTTGACCTTTGCCGCGCTCGAGCCGTATCGCTGGCGCCGCATTCAGATTCTGGGCGATCCGTTTTCCGATCAATTCGGCGCCGGCTTCCAGCTCGTCCAGGCCCAGATCGCGATTGGTCGCGGTCAGATTTCCGGTGTTGGCTTGGGCGATAGTGTGCAGAAGCTGTTCTATCTGCCTGAGGCGCATACCGACTTTATCTTCGCGATTCTGGCCGAAGAGCTGGGTCTGATCGGCATCGTGCTGGTGCTGTGCCTGTTCGCCGTACTGGTATTTCGTATCTTCCGTATTGGCATGAAAGCCCAGCGCGCCGAGCGCGCGTTTGCCGCGTTTAGCTGTTACGGCATCGGCTTGTGGGTTGGCCTGCAGGCACTGATCAGCATGGGCGTGAACCTTAGCCTGCTGCCGACCAAGGGCTTGACGCTGCCGCTGGTATCAGCCGGCGGCAGCAGCCTGATGATGACCATGCTCGCGCTCGGCCTGGTGCTGCGCATTGGCTGGGAACTGGAGCAGGCCCAGCTTGCGCGGCCGCGTCGCCGACGGGAGTGGGCCAGGTGAATACCGGCGGACGAGTCACGATCATGGCCGGCGGCACCGGCGGACATATTTTCCCGGGTTTGGCCGTGGCGTCTGAACTGATGGCGGATGGTATTGAGGTGCGTTGGCTCGGTACCCCACATGGCCTCGAAAACAAACTCGTGCCTGCAGCCGGTATCGAGCTGGATCGGGTATCGATCAAAGGCCTGCGTGGACGCGGCTTGAGCGGCTGGTTGCTGGCGCCGTGGCGCGTGCTCAAAGCGGTAGCCCAGGCCTGGCAAATTCTGCGTCGGCAAAAGCCGGATTGCGTGCTCAGCATGGGCGGTTATGCCGCAGGCCCCGGCGGCTTGGCTGCACGTCTGCTTGGCATCGGCCTGGTCATTCACGAACAGAATGCGATTGCCGGCTGGACCAATCGACTGCTCGCGCCGTTCGCACGTATCCGCTGCAGCGGTTTCCCGAATGTGTTTACCAATGCGCGCGTGACCGGCAACCCGGTACGCGCCGAGATTACCGAACTACCGACTCCGGTTGAACGTTTTTCCGATCGAACCGGGCCGCTGCGCATGCTCATCATCGGCGGCAGCCAGGGTGCACTGGCACTGAATCAGACCGTGCCGGCCGCGCTTGCGCTGATCGATGCTGAGCAGCGTCCGCGGGTTCGGCATCAGGCCGGTCGCAGTCTGGACATGGCGCGTGAGCACTATGCAGAGGCAGGCGTCGTGGCGGATGTGCTGGAGTTTATCGACGATATGCCGGCCGCCTGGGCCTGGGCCGATCTGGCCATTTGCCGTTCGGGTGCGCTGACTGTAGCCGAACTGGCTGCGGCCGGCGTGGCGGCGGTGCTGGTACCGTTTCCGGCCGCGGTTGACGATCACCAAACGGCCAATGCGCGCTACCTGGCCGATGCCGATTCAGCCTGGCGGGTATCGCAGTCCGATTTCACGCCGACCGCACTGGCCGAGCATTTGCAGAAACTCGATCGTACGCAATTGGCTGAGCGTGCTCAGCGCGCGCGATCGCTGGCCTTGCCGGATGCGGCTCGACTCGTCGCGCAAGCCTGTCGTGAGGTCATGCCATGAACAGCAGCAGGAGCACGAATTTGCGACCCGCGCCGAGCCTAATGCATCGCGTGCGTCGCATTCATCTGGTTGGCATCGGCGGTGCCGGAATGAGTGGTATTGCCGAAGTGCTGGCCAATCTGGATTTTGACGTGTCCGGCTCGGATCAGCAGGCATCGGCCAAGGTCGAACAGCTTCGTGCTCAGGGTATCGATGTGACGATCGGGCATCATGCCGAAAATATATCCGAAGCCGATGTCGTGGTCAGTTCCAGCGCCATCCCGGCGGATAATGTCGAGCTTATCGAAGCCGGCCAACGGCGTATTCCGGTCGTACCGCGGGCGGAAATGCTCGGCGAATTGATGCGCTTTCGCCAGGGCATTGCCGTGGCTGGCACGCACGGCAAAACCACGACCACCTCGCTGATCGCAGGGTTGCTCGACGAAGCCGGCATGGACCCGACCTTTGTGATCGGCGGGTTGGTCAATGCTTTCGGTTCGAACGCACGACTTGGTCAGGGCCGCTATTTGGTTGCCGAAGCCGATGAATCGGATGGCTCATTCCTGCGCCTGCAGCCGGTAATTTCGCTGATCACGAATATCGATCGTGACCATCTTGATGCCTACCAGGGCAGTTTTGACCAGTTGCAGGCCGCGTTCCTGCAGTTTCTGCATCATCTGCCGTTTTTCGGCGTGGCTGTGCTGTGTATCGAAGATCCGCACGTAGCCGAACTCGTGCCGAAGGTCGGTCGTACGGTAGTGACCTATGGCTTCGATGAATCGGCCGATGTGCGCGGTAGTGATATCCAGCAAAGCGGCCAAATGATGCAGTTCAAGCTGTGGTTGCCCGAGGCTGAAGAGGGTCTCGACGTGACGTTAGGTCATCCGGGCCGCCATAACGTCCTCAATGCGCTCGGTGCGGCCGCAGTTGGCTGGGAGTTGAGTCTGTCGCCAGCCCAGATTGTTGCGGGTTTGAATGCGTTTGCCGGTATCGGTCGCCGTTTTGCCGCGATTGGCGACCAGGGCCGGCTTACCTTCGGTACTCGTGAAGTGCTCGGCTTTGAAGATTACGGACATCATCCAACTGAACTGGATGCTGTGATCCAGGCCGTACGCGATGGTTGGCCTGATCGACGATTGGTACTCGTGTTTCAGCCCCATCGCTACAGCCGCACGCGCGATCAGTTTGATGCGTTTTCACGCGTGCTGGCCCAGGTTGATGTGCTGATTCTTGCCGATATCTACACCGCCGGTGAAACCGAAATTGCCGGTATCGATGCCGATACGCTGGCCGCAGCCGTGGCGCGTCGCAACTCGGTTCAGGTTGAGCGCATCACCGGATGGTCGCAGGCCGAGGCAGCGTTGGATTCAGTGCTGGAGGATCAGGATCTGCTGCTGGTGATGGGCGCTGGCGATATCGGTCGTGTGGCCGTCGAGTTGAAGTCGAGCCATGCGGTTCAAGCTCAGGAGTTGCTGTCATGAGCGATGCTGCGATGAATCCCTTCGGTCGCATTGCGCTGGCCGCCGGTGGTGATAGCGCCGAGCGCGAAATCTCGCTGCGCAGCGGTCGTGCCGTGGCCCAGGCACTGGATGAATTGAAGTTGGATTATGTCTGGCTGGACGGTGCCGAAAGCGTGATCGAAGCCGCGCTTGCCGGTCGCATCGATCGGGTGTTGAACATGCTGCACGGACGTGGCGGCGAAGACGGCTGTTTGCAGGGCGCGATGAAGCTGCTCGGCGTGCCAATGACAGGTTCGAATACGACCGGCTCGGCGATTGCGATGGACAAACTGCAGACCAAGCGGCTTTGGCAGGCCTGTGATCTGCCGACGCCGGACTGGCGTACGGCTGAATCAGCGGGTCAGGCTGAATTGATTCTGAAGGAACTGCCGACACCGCTGTTCGTCAAGCCTGTGCGCGAGGGTTCGAGCGTTGGCATGACGCGGATCGAGCGTCAAGAACAACTTGAGCCTGCGATTGCGCGCGCACTTGAGCACGATCGCATGGCGCTCGTTGAACAACTGATCGACGGCGCGGAATATACCGCGGCTGTGCTGAATGAGCAGGCGCTGCCGCTGATCCGCATCGAAACGCCGCGCGAATTCTACGACTACGACGCCAAATATCAGGCCGGCGATACGACCTACCACTGTCCGTGTAGCTTGCCTGCCGAAAAAGAAGCCGAGTTGCAGCAATTGGCCATGAACGCCTTTGAGGTGCTCGGTTGCTCGGGCTGGGGTCGGGTCGATTTTATGCTCGATCAGAGCAGCCAGCCGTGGTTGCTTGAGGCTAATACCGTGCCGGGCATGACCAACCATTCGCTAGTGCCGATGGCGGCTAAGGCCGCCGGCATGGATTTTCGACAACTGGTTCAGCGCATCTTGCAGACCAGTGTTTCAGACGAGGTGAGGCAATGAAAGCATTCATCTGGGTTCTGACTGGCATGCTTGGTTTTGCCGCAATTCTGCTTGCAATCTGGATGTTCGGCGGCATGAACAAGGCCGCGCAGTGGCCGATTCGCTGGCTGGAAGTGGCTGGCGAACTCGATCGCACTACGGCCGAGCAGGTACGTGCCGCTGTGGCCGCGGAAGCCAGCAACGGCTTTTTCGCCGTGAATACCGATCATGCGCGCGATGCGGTCATCCGTTTGCCGTGGGTGGCTAGCGCTTCGATTCGCAAGCGCTGGCCCGACGCGCTCGAGATTGACGTGATCGAACATCGCGTGATCGCGCGCTGGAACCAGACCGGCTTGCTCAGCACAACCGGTGAAGTATTTGATGTGGCAGGTACCGCCGGCATGCAGGGTTTGACGCATCTGTACGGTCCGGAACTGCGGCGTGAAGACGTGTTTGAGACCTGGCAGCAGTTGCGTCGTCAGCTTGCCGCTGCCGGCCTCGAAATTCGTCTGCTTGAACTCGATCCGCGCGGTGCCTGGTCGCTAGAACTGGACAGCGGCCAGCAACTATTGCTGGGTCGCGAGCAGGTCGAGCAGCGTCTGCAGCGTTTTCTGGCCGTGCATCGTCAGTTGGCCGGCATGCAGGACGTAGCGCGCATTGACTTGCGCTACCCGAATGGTCTTAGCGTGACACGGCGCAGCGCGCAGGCCGAAAACCAGGCATCGCAGCTCGAAGCAGACGATTCGCCTGAGCTTGGCGCTATCCAAATCACTCTGCCCACTGAATCAGGAGCACAGTCACAGCATGGCTAGAAAGGCGGACAAATCACTGGTTGTTGGACTGGACATTGGCACCAGCAAGATCGTTGCCATTGTCGGCGAAATCCAGCCCGATGGCTCGGTTGAGGTCATGGGTCTGGGCTCGCACTCTTCGCGCGGGCTCAAACGCGGCATGGTGGTGGATATCGAATCGACCGAGCAGTCGATTCAGCGCGCAGTTGAAGAGGCTGAGCTGATGGCCGACTGTGAGATTCATTCGGTCTTCGCCGGCATTTCCGGCACCCACATAAGCTCGCGTGATTCGCACGGCGCAGTCGCAATTCGCGATACTGAAGTCGACGACGCCGATGTCGAGCGCGTACTCGAATCGGCGCGTGCGGTTGCCATTCCGACCGATCAGCGCATTCTGCATGTGTTGCCCAAGGGCTATATGATCGACACCACCGACGGCATTCGGCAGCCGATCGGCATGTCGGGCGTGCGGCTGGAGGTACAGGTGCATCTGGTCACGGCCGCAGTCAGCGCCGTACAGAACGTGACCAAATGCGTGGCGCGCTGTGGCCTACAGGTCGATGACCTGATCCTGCACCAGCTCGCCTCAAGCGAAGCGGTGCTGTCCGACGATGAAAAAGAACTCGGGATTGGCCTGATCGACATCGGCGCCGGCACGACCGACATCGCGGTCTTTTCACAAGGTGCGGTCGAACATACCGCCTGCATCCCGATTGCGGGCGAGTTGGTCACCAGCGATATCGCCGTGGCGCTGCGCACGCCGACTCAGCACGCCGAGGAAATCAAGATTAAATACGCCTGTGCGCTGGAACAACTGGCGACCAGCGAAGAGACCATTCAGGTGCCAAGCGTCGGCGACCGACCACCGCGCAGCCTCGAGCGGCGCACGCTGGCGCAGGTAGTCGAAGCACGCTATCGCGAGTTGTTCCATCACGTGCAGAAACAGCTTCGACAGTCCGGTTGCGAGAATGTAATCCCGGCCGGCCTGGTGCTGACCGGCGGTGGTGCGCGCATGGAAGGTGTGGTTGAGCTGGCCGAAGAAATCATGCACATGCCCGTCCGCCTGGGTGCGCCGCAGCACGTGCAGGGGTTGTCCGAGGTGGTCAACAACCCAATTCACGCCACCGGTGTCGGTCTGTTGCTGCGCGGCAGCCAGATCGACCGGCCGCTTG
>JBCCHH010000080.1:0-6859 GCA_039028855.1 Pseudomonadota bacterium
CATGAACCAGTCGTGCGCCTGTTTGGGTTGTATCTCGCAGAGGTTCATGAAGTTGCTCAGGACCATGAGGCGCTCGATGTGGTGGGTCCAGCCGAGGCGCAGGGCCTTCTTGATCGCGTCGTCGAGCGGCGGCATGCCGGTCTCGCCGGTGAACCACTTGTCGTTCATCGATCGCGTGTTATTGAAGGCGTTGCGTTGTTCCTGTTCATCGGAGTAGCGCTGGTAGATACCGCGGATGAATTCACGCCAGCCGATGATCTGGCGGATAAAACCTTCGGCTGCATTCAGTGGTACAGTTCCGTCGCGCCAGGCCTGTTCGACAGCCTGGCAGACTTCGATCGGCTCGAGCAGGCCGATATTCAGGTAGGCCGAAAGTCGACTGTGGAATAGATATGCCTCATTGTTGGGCAGCGCATCCTGAAAATCGCCGAACCACGGAAGTGCGGCTTTGATGAAATGAGCCAGCGCACGTCGTGCCTGTTCTGGCGTAACCGCATAGTTAAATTCTTCCAGATCGCCGAAACCATCGAAATGCGTAGCGACAAGCTCAAGCACTTCGGCCGTGATTTCGTCGGGCCTGAACTGCATCGGCGTACTGGCAGGTGGTTCTCCATGCCACTTTTTTCGGTTGTCGGCATCGAAATTCCACTGATCGCCGACCGGTGCTCCGTTGCTCTGCATCAACAGGCCGGTTGTGCGCCGCATCTCACGATAGAAAAATTCCATGCGCAGCGATTTGCGGCCTTCGGCCCAATGCGCAAACCGTTCCGGACTACAGATCAAGCGGTCATCTTGGTAAATCTTGACCGGAACGCCAATGCGTGACTCGAGTTTTTCAAATTCCTCGAGCACGCGCCATTCGCCCGGGCGCGTAAGCACAACCTGGCTGATGTCATGCTGCTTGCAGTGCATCTCAACCGCATCGCTGAAGGTACGAATTTTAGACTCAGGATCAAACTGAAGATAGCTTACGTTGTAACCATCGTCAGCCAATTTTTTGGCAAAATGGCGCATGGCAGAAAAAATCAGCGCAATTTTTTGCACGTGGTGCCAGACGTACTGCGTCTCGGCCGCGAGTTCAGCTATAAGGACATAGTCCTGATCGGGCTGGATATGGCTCAGGCCGGCTAATTGCTCACTGAGCTGATCGCCGCTGATAAGGCAAAGTTTGGGCATGAATCACGGGCTTGATCAAGCAAATTAATGAACTCAATTATGCATGCGGCAGTCGAGGCCTTTGTCAACAGAAATTGACCCCGGTCAACAACTGACTCAGCCAAATCAAACATACTTACATTATCTTTTTTCAACCTGTCTTACGTTAAGGAGTATCACAAGATGAAATCGAAAATCACATGTAAACTGATTGCCGCCGCCGCACTTTCCATGACGGTTGCAGTGCCGGTATTTGCTCAGGAGGCGGGCGACTGGCAATTCCGCGTTGGTCTTGGTTATGTTGCGCCCGACACTTCGGATGATGATCTGTTCGTATCCACCGCTGATTTAGGTACCGTTGCCGGTGCCCAGATTGATGTTGATGATGCACCGGGTCTGGTCTTCAATGCCACCTACTTCTTCTCCTCGAACTGGGGCCTGGAAATTCTGGCTGCTGCGCCGTTCGAGCACGATGTCGACGGTGCAGGTATTCTTGAAGGCGTCGGCGAATTGGGCAGCGTCAAGCATCTGCCGCCCGTGGTCAGCCTGCAGTATCATTTCCGCCCGAATCAGACCGTTCGTCCCTACGTTGGTGCCGGCTTGAATTACACCCTGTTCTTCGACGAAGACACCACAGACGGCCTGCATGAGGCGATTGTGGGAACGGCCAATAATGCACTCGGCGCCAATTTCAGCGGCGGTTCAACCAACCTCAGTGTAGACGATTCCTTCGGCCTTGCCTTGCAGGCGGGTTTTGATATCGATTTGAGCGAAAACTGGTTTCTGAACTTCGACCTGCGCTGGATCGACATTGCCGTCGATGCCGAGCTGGAAACCACCACCTTCGCCGATGGCAATATGGACAATGCAACGACCATCAATAGCGCTATCGATGTCGATATCGATCCATGGGTATTCAGCAGCACGATTGGCTTCCGCTTCTGATTGCAACCTATGCCTGCAAACGCGGCTTCACCAAGCGTTTGATTCGTAAACAGACTGGGCCTGGCACCTGCCAGGCCTTTTTTGTCCATTCACTCGTTTGAAAATACCAAGCCGCTCAAGTTGGCCTATCATTAGCAGTCTGTACGATGAAGAATTCAAGCCATGGGCCCAGCCACAAACTACTACCAGCACCAGAATGAATTTCCGCTCTACCGTGGCGGCAGCTTGCCATGCATGCAGTTGGCATGGGAAAGCTGGGGTGAGTTAAATGCAGACCGCTCCAATGCCATACTCGTATTGACCGGCCTCTCGCCCAGCGCACATGCCGCATCGAGTGAGCGCGACCCGGAACCGGGCTGGTGGGAACGCATGATCGGACCTGGCAAAGCTATCGACACCAGTCTAAATTTCGTTTTGTGCGTCAATTCACTCGGTTCCTGTCACGGCTCAACCGGCCCCGCCAGCATTCACCCGCGCACGGGCAAGCCCTGGCGCCTGAGCTTTCCCGATCTGTGCATTGACGATATTGCGCGCAGCACGCGGCTGGTGGTCGAAAGCCTGGGCATAGAAAAACTTCATGCGGTCATCGGGCCCTCAATGGGCGGGCTCACGGCAATGGCCTGGGTCAAGCACTTTCCAAATTCAACCGAACGGCTCGCACTGATTTCCACCGCCTGCTCAGCCACGCCGATGGCCATTGCCATACGCTCGCTGCAGCGCGAGGCGATCGTGACCGACCGTAATTTCCGTGAGGGCAACTATTCCGAAGACCAGTGGCCCGAGGTCGGTATGCGAATCGCACGCAAACTCGGCATGATTTCATATCGTTCGGCAACCGAATGGCAGCAACGCTTCGGGCGCAAGCATCAGGATTATTTTCCGGCCACGCTATTTGGTATGCGTTTCGAAATTGAATCCTATCTGGAGACACATGCACGTAAATTCGTCGGCCAGTTTGACCCGTGCTGCTACCTGTATCTCTCGCGCGCCACCGATGCATTTGATGCCTGCGATTCCGACGCCGGTCTGCGTGCACTGTTTCGCCGCAGCTTCCAGGGCAAGGCGCTGGTGATTGGTGTTACCACCGACTTTCTGTTCCCGCTCTATCAACAGCAGGAACTGGCCTCTGCGCTCGAAGCTGTCGAAGCCGATGTCACCTTCGAAGCGCTCGACTCGGTCCAGGGCCACGATGCCTTTCTGGTAGACTCAGAACGATTCAGTAGACCAATTGCCAACTGGCTAGCGTGAGGGATAACAATGACACTGGAATTCGAGGGAAAACAAAAACTGATTGACGGCCTGGATGAAGTGCTCGATAACGATTGTCCAACCGTCATCACCGACTGCATTCGTGACCTGCTCTGTCAACTCATGGAGGAAAAGGCACTCAACCTACCTGAATGCGTTTACCAGTCCCCGCCCGATCACTATGCACGGCGACTGATTCACAAAGATGAGAAGCGCGGCTACACCATCATGGCCATGACCTGGGGCCCGAGTCAGTCCACACCCGTACACGACCATTCCGGCATGTGGTGCGTCGAAGCGATCTGGAACGGCCAGATCGAAGTGACCCAATTCGAACTGACCGAGCAGCGCGGCAATCGCTACCGTTTGGAACCGCGCACAACCATGCGCGCAGGCATCGGTAGCGCCGGCAGCCTGATCCCGCCGCACGAGTATCACAATATCGGGAATCCGAGCCAGACCGAAACGGCCGTCACTATCCATATCTATTCCGGTGAACTGTGCCAGTGCAGCATCTTTCAGCCGCTCGGCGATCACTGGTACGTGCGCGAGGAACGCGAACTCTCACTTGACGCAGCCTGAGCGAATCAACCCGACGCGGCGCTTTACAAGCACAGCACAAACAGCGAAAATACGCAGCTACCCTTCAGCCGGGGTGGTGGAATTGGTAGACACGCCGGATTCAAAATCCGGTTCTGGTAACAGAGTGAGGGTTCAAGTCCCTCCCCCGGCACCACGTAAACGATCTATTCTTTTCACTTCAGCCACCTCGAGTACAGGCTGTGTGCCGCAGCGCGTCAGGCGTTCAGCAAATTCCATACCGACTCGGTAATCCAAAGCCGTTTTCGAAATTTGAGTACGGAATGACTGCAACGTAGAATAGTGAAATGCAGATTGGCCCGCACACAATCGACCCACCAATTGGCTTGGCGCCGATGGCCGGTGTTACGGACAAGCCCTTTCGCCTGTTGTGTCGCCGGCTGGGTGCCGGCCTGGCCACCACCGAGATGACCTCAGCCAATCCGCGGTTGCGCGACAGTCGCAAATCGGCCGAGCGGCTGGATCATATCGGCGAGCCCGGGCCGATCAGCGTACAGATCGCCGGTACCAAGCCCGATCAGATGGCCGAGTTCGCCCGCTACAACGTCATGCATGGTGCCCAGATCATCGATATCAACATGGGTTGTCCGGCCAAGAAAGTCTGCAAGGCCTGGGCCGGCTCGGCGCTAATGCAGGATGAGGCCAAAGTGGCGGCCATACTCAGTGCCGTGGTCAATGCGGTCGAGGTGCCGGTCACACTCAAGATTCGCACCGGCTGGGCGGCAGATCAAAAGAATGCGCCGACCATTGCACATATCGCCGAGGACTGTGGAATCGAGGCACTCGCCATCCACGGCCGCACGCGCGATCAGAAATACCAGGGCGTTGCCGAATACGACACCATCGCAAGAATCAAACAGGAACGGTCCATTCCAATCTGGGCCAACGGTGATGTCGACACGCCCGAAAAAGCCAGGCAGGTACTCGATTACACCGGTGCTGACGGTTTGTTAATCGGCCGCGCCGCCCAGGGGCGACCGTGGGTTTTCCGCGAAATCGCGCATTTTCTGCAAACCGGCAACCATCTGCCGCAACCCGACGACGATGAAATCGCCAGCATACTGATTGAACACCTCAAATCACTGCATGAATTTTATGGCGAAGTACGCGGCGTACGCATCGCGCGCAAGCATCTCGGCTGGTACGTCAAGACGCAGGATAACGGCAGGGATTTTCTGCGAATAATCAACCCGATCGAATCGGCCGCCGAGCAGATCAGCAAAACGCAACGCTGGTTTGAAACGAATCAGTCGGAGTACACCCGAGCCGCTTGACTGTACTAGGGTCAACGATCGGCACTTGCTGATCCGCCATTAACCCAATGATAATGAGCTTATATTCTTGCTGGAGCCTGTGATGTCTTCCATTCATGATCCCGATGGCACTCGCCTGCCCATCAAGCTCGATTCCACCTCCAACGGCGAATTTGAACCGATTCCGCTGGACAAAGCAGGCAAACTTGCCAATCAACTTGCGCATGAAGCAGCCAGCCAAAATGCCAAATGTCTGGGCAAAACGCGGCGTGACTTTCTAGTCTCTACCTGTGGTGCAGCGTCTACTTTGTTGGCATTTAATACCGCCCAGGCTGCACTGGGACGCACCGGCGGATGGTATGCGCTGGCTTCCGAAGCGGCTTTCGAACCCGAGGCCGCCGAGCAGGTGTTAAGTGGCGATGAATTCATCCTCGATGTGCAAGGCCACTTCGTCAATCCGACCGGTGCATGGCTTGAGGCCCTGCCGGATGCCGCGCGGCCGCTATCCGGCTTCGAAAATGCCGGCTGCGCGCGGGGTATCGGCGATGAGCCGCGTTCTTACCTGCAGTGCTTCGGACCCGATGCCTTCATCAAGGACGTATTCATGGATTCCGATACCGACATCATGGTGCTGTCATTCGTGCCCTCCACGCGCGAGGGCGAGCCTTTGACAATCGAGGAAGCCGCCGCCGCGCGCGAGATTGTCGACGGCATGGAAAGCACGCATCGCTTGCTACTGCACGGGCGCGTCAACCCGAATCAGGCCGGTGATGTCGAGGACATGCAGCGTCTGCGCGACGATTTCGGCATCCAGGCCTGGAAAACCTACACCCAGTGGGGGCCGGACAACCAGGGCTTTTTCCTGACCGATGAGGACACCGGCATCCCGTTTCTGGAGGAAGCCCAGCGCCTCGACGTACCGGTCATTGCCATTCATAAGGGCATCCCGTTTGGCCCGGATAGTTACGAGCATTCCATCTGCACTGACATTGGCCCGGCGGCCAAACGCTATCCACACTTAAGTTTTCTGGTGTATCACTCCGGCTTTATCCCCGGTCAAGCCGAAGGACCGTATGATCCTGAGCGGGGCGAAGGCATTGACGCACTAATTCAATCGGTCATCGAAAGCGGCCTGGACGTCAGCTCGGACACGCCATCGAATGTGTATGCAGAACTCGGTTCCACCTGGCGTTTTCTGATGCGCGACCCGGATTCGGCCGCACATGCTTTGGGCAAATTGCTGAAACACCTCGGCGAGGACAATATTCTTTGGGGTACAGATTCGATCTGGTATGGCTCACCGCAGGATCAGATTCAAGCCTTCCGCGCTTTCCAGATCAGTGAGGAATTTCAGGAACAGTACGGCTATCCGGCCCTTACGCCGGAGATCAAACGCAAGATTCTCGGCCTGAACGCATTAAAACCCTATCGGCTCGAAGTGGATGTGCTACGTCATCATCTGGGCCGAGATGGCCTGCAAACAGCACGCGCCAACTATCAAGAAATTGCCGATCCGCACTACCGCACGTTCGGCCCAAAAACGCGCCGCGAGTTTTTCAACCTGATGCGCTGGACCGGTGGTGAACGGGCCTGAAGAGACTCAAAAGGATCCTCATAAGACAGCCAGCAACGCTGCAGCTATACTCTTGCGATTTTCC